>CAZRGY010000356.1:0-4878 GCA_964599715.1 uncultured Verrucomicrobiota bacterium
ACGTCAGGCCATCCCCGTGCCCAAGGGCCCGGTGGAAGTGTGGTGAGGCTTCACGAGAACTTCGGAAACAAATCAATCTTCGGCCACTGGCTTACCTTGGCTGCCGCCTTATGCATCGCGCCATCGATAGCTCCATCGGAAAGTTTCTTGTCCTTCGTACGTTGATTGAACAACACGGCCCAATCCAATCCATCCCAGCGCCGCACCAATAGCGTGCTGGTCCCTGGCAGGCTGCCGCTGTGCCAGGTGTTCGCCCGGCCTTCACGGCCCACCGGACGCACCTGCCAGCCAAGCCCGTAGTAAACATCCTTCAGCTTGCCTTCTGGTGTGCGGGAGACTGGCACCGCAGGTGGACTGAACATCTCGCGGATCGACTCCGGCTTCAGCACCGGACACTTGGCTGGGATATCGAAGCTCGAAGCGAAACGCACCAAATCCACCGCCGAAGCGATCCACGCCCCATGGGCATCCATCGCCTCCAGGTAAAAGCCGCCGTAGGGCCACAGCACCCGTTCCTTTTCAGAGGGGAACACCGAACCCGTCATGGCGTCATCCACCATATAATACTTCACTTCGCCCTCTGCCTGCTGGCTCGCCATGCTCCGCCCGATCCGCATGCGGGTGATGCCCATGGGCGCCAGCACCGCTTTTTTCATATACGTCTCATACTCCTGCCCGGTGACTTTCTCGATGATGCGGCCCAAGATGCAGTAGCCGAAATTCGAGTAGGCGTAGCGTTCACCGGGTGCGGCATCGAGTTTCTTCGTGAGCATGTAGCGGATGACATCCATCGCTTTTGCCGGCGCCTCGACTTGCAAGGTCGTGGCGATGGTGCCCGGGCGGAACATCGGATCGAACGAGATGTCGCGGTCCCAGCCGCCGGTGTGATGCAGCAGATGACGGACCGTGATGTCATTCCAGCGTGTGTCTGAAGGCTTCTCCGCCAGGTGCAATATCTCCAAGGCTTTGTCGTCCAGCTTGAGCTTACCATCTTCCACCAGTTTCAAGATACCCACCGCAGTGACGGGCTTGGAGATACTGGCGATGCGAAACAGTGAATCAGCCTGCGCGGGCAGATTCTTTTCCCGATCAGCGAAGCCATAGCCGCGCGCATAGATGAGCTTGCGATCCTTCACGATCGCCACGGAAGCACCAGGGACCTTGCGCGCCTTCATGAAGTCCTCGATCTCGTCATCGAACGGCTTCAAGGCGTGATGTTTTTCATCCGCTGCGTGCGTGAGCAGCGTGTTGCCGGCTCCAGCAGCGACACCAGCAATGGCCAGACCTTGGAGGAATTGACGACGGCTCGGGGTTTTCACGAGTGCGATGATAGCCAATACGCACCAACTGCCAAGTGATGTGTTAGCGGCATGAAGGAGCGCGGCATTTATGCCGCTTCAACGCACAATATCACCACAGGTCATAAAACATTCTTCAGCTTTCGCCAAATACGGACGCTGAAGCGGCTTAAAAGCCGCGCTCCGTATAAAACGTGCGCGCGTTGACATTGCGGCAGGTGCGGGAGTTAATGCACACATTGTTGAAATGAAATTCTGGGATGCACATTGTCATCTCTCCACACCCGGGCGGACAGTCGATGAACGCATGTCCCGGCTCATGGAAGTGGCGGACCGCATGGGGATCGACCGCGTGGTGCTGTCCATGGGGCTGCCCCCACTGATCACCAATCCCACCCCCGACCAGCTTCGCCAGAAGAACGACGAGACGATGGCCGCCCTGCTTCACTGGCATCATCGCGCGTTCGGTCTCTGCTATGTGAGCGGCGAGCATGTGGAGGCGAGCCTGAAGGAGATCGATCGCTGCGTAGCCAAGGGCTCACTGGTCGGCATCAAGCTCTGGGTGGCCAAGCGCTGCAACTCGCCTGAGGTGGAGACACTGGTGAAGCGCGTGCATGAATTGCGCGGGCTCATCGTGCAACACGCGTGGCACAAGACCGGCGGCAACCCGCCCGGTGAATCCACCCCGGAGGACATGGCCGAGCTGGCCGCGCGCGTGCCGGAGATCCCGCTGGTCTGCTATCACACCGGCGGAAATTGGGAAGCAGGCATCCGTGCCTTGCGTCCTTACAAGAATGTTTACGCGGAGATCGCCGGCTCGAATCCAACCGCAGGTTTCGTAGAGATGGCCGTGCGCGAACTTGGCGCGGAACGCATCGTGTATGGCAGTGATGCCGCCGGGCGCAGCTTCGCCTCCCAGATCGGCAAAGTGCTGGGCGCCCAGATACCTGAAGCCGCCAAGGAACTGATCGCCTCCGGCAATCTGCGCCGCTTGCTCACGCCGATCCTCAAGGCGAAAGGGATGGAAGTATGAGCACACCCATCATCGATACGAATGTCTTTCTGGGCCGCTGGCCATTTCGTCGCTTGCCGTTGGATGAAGCGCCCTTGCTCGCCAAGGCTCTGCGCCCCCGCGGAGTAGAGCAGGCATGGGCTGGCAGCTTTGATGCGTTGCTGCATCAAGATGTGGATGGCGCGAATGGCCGTCTCACCGCGCTTTGCCAGCGGACCGATAAGGAACTGTTCCTTCCCATCGGCACGGTAAATCCGGCTCTGCCCGATTGGGAGGAAGACCTGCGACGTTGTCAGGAGAAGTATCGCATGCGCGGCATCCGGGTCTTCCCGAATTACCATCAGTATAAGGTAGATGATGCAGCCTTTGTAAGCTTGCTGAAGCTGGCGACGGAACGCGGTCTGCTCGTGCAACTGGTCGTGAGCATGGAAGACGAACGCACACAGCATCCGCTCGTGCAGGTGCCGCATGTGAATCTCGCTCCGCTGGTCGACGTATTGAAATCAGTGCCGGGTGTGAGGTTGCAGTTGTTGAATGCTTTTCGCTCCCTGCGACCCGATCTGATGCTCAAGCTGATCGGTGCCGGGTATGTCACCGCCGAGATCGCCACGCTGGAAGGTTTGGCCGGCATCGAAAGCTTGCTCAAGCAGATCCCCGTGGAGCGCTTGTTGTTCGGCTCACTGGCTCCCTTGTTCTATCTCGAATCGGCCATCTTGAAATTACAGGAGTCGAAATTGAGCGAGGCACAGGATTTGGCGATCCGCCGGGAAAATGCGGCCAAGCTCCTGCGCGGGTAATCGTATCAGGCCGTGACCGCTTCCGTGATGCTCATGAATTCCCAGAGCTGACGGGCGTTCTGCGTGACGCTTTGCGGCGGCACTTGCTGGGCGTAAGCCAGCCGCGTGTAGAACCAAGCCAGTTGTCGCGCATCCTCGGACAACATCGGCTCTTTTTGGGCCAGCCGGTTAGCAAACTCAAAAGGCGTTTCACCATGACCGCGAGGCAACCGATGCTCCCGTGCCCAGCATTGTAGGGCTTCAAAGGTGTAATTCACCAGTTCCTCGGCTGGCATCTCAGCTGCCTCGCCGGTTTGGAACGGATTGCTGTATTCGGAGAAACGACGTTTCGGTGGACCAGACTTTTGCTGAACCAAAGCCTCGGGACGCGGTGGCCGTTTCAATGCCCCGAAGAGATCACGGAAGAACTTGCAGATCGCCTGCCACATCGCAGCCAAGGTCTGGCGGATGACCTTGCGGTAACGCCAGAGGAGAAAGGCAAACGTCAATGCCAGCAGGGAATAGATAAGCCACTTCACCCAATTGGTCTTTTCCTCTTCTGGCGTCAAAGAAGGTTGTTCGGTCGGGTTCTCTGGTTGCTGGCCTTCACCGTCCTGTTTGCCATCAGCGGAGATCTCGCCCTTCTTTTCCGCATCCGGCTGGGCTCCGGTTTTGTCTTTCTGTTTGCCCTCGCCCTCACCTTTTTCATCACCCGCACCGGTCTTGCTCTGGTTGTCACCCTTCTGCTCACCACCACTGCCTTTTTCCTGCTCCTCGCCTTTCGGCTCCCCTTCGCCTTCACCCTTGCGCTTGCCCTCACCTTCCCCAGCCTCGCCACCCAGTTGGGCATATTCCGAAGCTTTCTGCACCAGGTTCGTGCTCGCCATGTTCACGAGGTCAGGCAGGGTGAAAAAGGCATTGGGCCGGGGCAGCAAGAAGCAGGCAGCCATCACCGCCGCAGCCAAGATCACGCCATAGATCATCCATGAACCGGTGATCAGGGTAGGCATCTCCAACCGACGTTGCCTGAGATAACGGCGCAAACCCAGAAAGCTGGTGAGTAACAGCAGCACCAGCGAAGCCGCCACATAGATGCCCAGCATGGTAAAGCCGAACCGGCGATCGGCGCTGGCTTCCGAACCGAACTTCAACTGGCCGATGCCGAACAGCGGCAGAGCCAGCAGGGAAAACAAAATGATCCAGACGCCGGGTGCATGGGGCTGGCCTTTGCGGTTCGCCTGACTGCCGAAAAGATGCTGCCACCAGCGACGCCGCTTACGTCGCAATTGATGCTTCTTGGTCTCCTCCTCAGCTTCTTTCGCCGCTTCACTGCCGAGACCGGAGGCTTCCAGCAGACCTTGCCCGGAGGAGTCTTCATCATCATCGATCAACGTGCAGTCCCAAGTAAGCTGGCTGGTGCACCACCAGATGAAACAGAGGATCGCGAGCAGGATATAGAGCGGTGCGCCGAAACCGAGGAAGCGCCAGAAAAAGATGCTGATGGCACCGCCCAACAACAGTCCGTAAACCGATGAGCGCTCCGTGCCCGACTGGATACCGATGCGGGAGATCAGCACCGAGCCGACCACAAACCAGCACAAGGCCCAATTCACGCGCGACACATAGCGGCCCGTGTAACCGATCTTGGCCAGAAACAACGCGAGACTGCCCACCATCACCATAATGACCAGCGGACAGACCAAGATGGCCAGATGATCCACAACCGTCTTGCGTGGCGGTGGCTGGTATTGACTCATCGCCACACCTCACTCGCACACAAGGACGACAAGCC
>CAZRGY010000357.1:0-4872 GCA_964599715.1 uncultured Verrucomicrobiota bacterium
CATGAAGTGGGGCGATGACTGGGTGAAGAAGCATGATTTGAGCTCGCTGCGTTTGCTCGGTTCCGTGGGTGAACCGATCAATCCCGAAGCGTGGATGTGGTATCACAAGGTGGTGGGTGGCGAGCGTTGCCCGATCGTGGATACGTGGTGGCAGACGGAGACGGGCGGCATCATGATCACGCCGCTGCCGGGAGCCACGCCGCTGAAGCCGGGCACGGCGACGCTGCCATTCTTCGGTATCTTGCCGGAAGTGGTGGATGACAAGGGCAAGGCCGTGCCGAAGGATTCCGGCGGCAAGCTGGTGGTGCGGAAGCCGTGGCCGGGCATGTTGCGCGGCATCTGGGGCGACCCGAAGCGTTTCAAGGAAACTTATTGGAGCGAGGTGAAGGGAAGTTACTTCACGGGCGACGGTTGCCGCCAGGACAAGGACGGATATTTCTGGATCGTGGGTCGCATCGACGACGTGCTGAATGTGGCGGGTCATCGCATCGGCACGGCGGAGGTGGAGAGCGCGCTGGTGAGTCATCCGGCCGTGGCGGAAGCGGCGGTGGTGGGTCGCCCGGATGAATTGAAGGGCCAGGCGCTGGTGGTCTTTGTGACGCTGAAGCAGGGCTTCAAGGCGCATCCGGAACTGAAAGACGAACTGCGCCAGCATGTGGGCAAGGAGATCGGGCCGGTGGCGAAGCCAGACGAAGTGCGCTTTGCCGAAGCATTGCCGAAGACACGCTCAGGCAAGATCATGCGCCGCGTGCTCAAGCAGATCGCCTCAGGCGAAGCGGTGAAGGGCGATGTGACGACGATGGAAGATTATAACGTCATCGCGAAGCTGATCAAAAACGAAGGCTAAGGTCCGTTGCACGGACAGGCGAATAGTTTAGAAACGCAGCAGGCCGGTTCTTACGAACCGGCCTGTTTGTTTTGAGCATCGCAGGATGCTTTAGATATCACGGGAAAAGCGAAATGTTCCATCGCTTGAGAATGACTGCAGCAAGCGCAAAGCACAGGAAGGTAACGACCACACCCGTTAATAGCGAAGGCCAGAAGCCGATGCCTTTGTTAAGCATCCAAGGGAGCAGCAGGAACATGGGCAAAGTCGGCAACACATACCAAAATGTGTAATAGGCGTGGTTGGCAATCTTGGCGGAACCCTGCTTTTCAACGTAGAGCCAGATCATGGTCAGGACGGTCACCAAGGGGAGAGAGGCGATCAAGGCTCCCATCCGGTCGCTGCGTTTGGCCGTTTCCGAGACGATCACGATGATCAACGCGGTCACGGCATACTTTGCGACCAGATAAGTCATGGCTTTTGATAGAACCGCGCTATTTTTGTTACGGTGATTACTTCATATCCCGCACACCGGCTTTGGCAAATGCTGGAGCGAGTTTGGCGTAGCAGTGCTTGGCGGCGGCGATGGGGTCGTATTCTTTTTTGTTCCACACCTGACCGCTGACCTCGATGGTCACGGGGTCGCGATAGCCGTGGCGTTTGAGCAGGGAGAGGTATTCCACGTAATCGGTCTGGCCGTCGCCGGGCAGGAGGAACTGGAACTTTTTGGCATCGCCGCCATTGGTATCCTTGATGTGGATGAAGCGCGTCTGACCGATCATGAGGGCCATGGATTCGGAGAGCTTGTAACCGCGCAATTCGAAGTGGCTGAAATCATAGGTGAGCTTGATCCAGGGGCTGTTCGCCTGCTTGACGAGCCAGGCGGCATCCTCCGGGGTGTGGAGCGCGCCGCCGACGTGGGCTTTGATGGCGATGACGGCTTTGGAGGATTTGCCCACAGCGGCCCAGGCACTGAGGCGGTCGGCCATGACATCTTTTACTTCCTTCCATTGGTCAGGCTTGCCGCCGAGGGTGGTCTCGATGACGGGCATGCGCTTGGGGGCGAGGGTATGGGCGAGCTCGGCGGCGTCTTTCAGGCGGTCGAGGTTCGCGCTGAGCACATCATCCTTGGCCAGCAGGCTGAGGTTTTCCATGACGCCATGCAGGCGCAGCCCCAAGGAATCCAGCATCGAAGCCAGGCGTCTGCGTTCGCTGGTGGGGATATTCTTGGGTTCGGTGGCCCAGCCGGCGTTGGCGACCCACTCCACGGAGTCAAAGCCGATCTCGGCGCAGGCGCGCAGGGCGACATCGACATCCAATGATTTCATCCCGTAGAGACTCATGCCCAATGGAATCATCGGCTGTGCTTTGGCGGCGTGAGCGACCGGAACGGCGCTGGACAAGGCCATGGCTCCGGTAGCGCAACGGGTGAGAAAATCACGACGGCTGAGCGGAGTTTCCCAAGTATGAATGTCTAAAATTGGCATAAGGCGATAAGTGTGGCGCTGTGAGATGGCTGGATTTTGGCTTTTTAGCGACTAAACGCAAGTATCGGTACAGGTTTTCATTGCCGCCTAGCACGGCTCCTGCTTATTTACCTGTCATCTCACAACTGTATGGCCCCAGTGGGGTTATACCGGGTGACTTTAATGGATCGCAGCGATGGGGAAGTTTAACATAACTACGCTAGACTTGGGGACTTACGAGCCGAAACTGCTCTCGTCCGGTCTGGGGGTATGGCGGTATGAGAAGCCGTTGCCGCTGACTGCGGAGAGGGGAAAACTGCGCCTGATCGCCTTGGGAGTCGGCGGGGCATTTTCCTCGAAAATGTTCCAATCGAACTTCATCGTGATCAAGGGCAATACGGCCCTGTTCGTGGATCTCGGTTCCAAAGCCACTTTTAAGCTCAGTGAATTCGGCCTTACGGCGCATGCGGTGAAGCATCTGCTGGTGACCCATTCCCATGCGGATCACATCGGCTCCTTGGAAGAACTGGCACTCAAGCGGCGGTATGAAGCGCCGTTCATCGAAATGCCTAAGGAAAAGGACGAGGATTTCCCGGCTTACCTGGCCCGGTGTGCCAATGCACGGGCAGAGGGGCGTTTCCGGCCCAAGCTCTACATCCCGCCGCACTATGCGGACATGCTCTGGGATTGGTCGTTGCGCGGTGGTCTGGCTTTCTCAGAAGTGACGGATGTGCCGGATCCGAAGGGAGAACTGCTGCTGGAGCATTATTTTGACGTGGTGACGCCGAAGCATCTGCAAGGGGAGGCGGTGGACACGTGGGAATTTACGGTGAAGGGGGAGGTGAAGGAGGATGACTTGGTGATCCGTTTGTTCGCGGCGAATCACATTCCAGATACAGCAGCCACAGTGGAAGAGAGCGTCTATACGACGGGCCTCATTGTGGATGGACGGGTGTTGATCTCGGGCGATACGAAGTTCGATCTGGGCATGTTGCAACGTCTGGCACCGGAATGCGAAGTGATCTTTCATGACTGCCAGCATTTCTTGGGCGGCGTCCATGCGAATTACCAACAATTGAAGACGCTGCCGGCGGAGATGAAAGCCAAGATGATACTTTATCATCTCTCCGATGGTATGCTGGAGATCGATGTGAAGGCCGACGGTTTCGCCGGGCTGATGGAGCCTGCTCCGGTGGTTTACGATTTTTGAAGCGGTAACTTGGTCGAAGGGACTGACATTAGTGGCGTATGATTCATGCGCGCGATATGTTTCAGTTTAACAACTTGTTTGAAATGAGCGCATCTTTATTCCAAGCCGCTAAAACCGGTGATACGGCAAGATCGCAGGGTATCTTAAAAAAGGCGGAGATCCAGACGTTCGAGATTTTCCAAGGAACTCGATTGAACAGGGGATTACGCCTTTGATGTATGCAGCAAAGGCGAACCAGTTGGAGGCGGTTGCTTTGCTTCTTGAGTCCAAAGCTGATCCAAATGCAAAGGTGACTTCACCGCATGAGTCTGGTGGTGGGCAAAGCGTTTTGGATTATGCATGCGGCAGCCACAGCGCAACCGAGCCATCCGTTCCGATTGATGAACTTTTGCTTAAGCAAGGTGCCGATCCAAACAACCGCGCGAATAACGGGTTTAGTACGCTCGAAATGAGCGTTGCGAAGAATAATGTCCAGATTATAGAACTCTTGATTAAGTACGGAGCTAAAGTCGATCCACCGTCTGGAACCGTCGAATCTGCATTTCAGGGAGCTGCAAGTGTGGATCTAAAAAATGTGCAGGAGAGGACTGCTTTGTCGTTCGCGGCTGAAGAGGCTGGACGGTGTTACGATACGAAGTTCGGGGAAGAAGTTTGGATGCCGATAATCAAGTTACTGATTGAAAAAGGTGCTGATCCTTCAATCAAAGACCGTGATGGGATGTCTCCGATTGATTGGGCAGCATTTAATCGAATGGCTGATGATCCTGAGAGAAGTAAGTTGTTTTTTGATGGAGCCGCTGTGTATTTGTGGTCAAGGGCTTCAAAATATTAGAGTTTGAGGATTGCTTTTCGGATGCCGTTAGTCGTTCCAAAAAAAGCGAAAAGGTATAAGAGTTAAGCTTCACTATGAACCGGCGCGAATTTGTTTTTACTACGACGGCTGCCACTGTTGGTGGGGCGATTTTTTCCACGTCATCGGCGCGGGCGGCAGAGGATCGGAAGGTTGGTCGCAAGGGGAAGGCGGAGTTGCATGCGGATGTGGTGATCATCGGGGCGGGGTTGGGTGGATGTGCGGCTGCTTTGGCGGCTTTGCGGAGCGGACTGCGGGTGATTTTGACGGAGGAGACGGATTGGATCGGGGGACAACTGACGCAGCAGGCGGTGCCGCCGGATGAGAATCGCTGGATCGAGTCGCACGGGGCGAATCTGAGTTATCGCGAGTTGCGCACGGCGATCCGGGATTATTATCGGCGGCATTATCCACTGACGGCGGCGGCGCAGGCGAAGGTGGATCTGAATCCGGGTGATGGTTCGGTGTCGCGGTTGTGTCATGAGCCGAAGGTGGCGTTGGCGGTATTGGAAGCGTGGTT
>CAZRGY010000358.1:0-3156 GCA_964599715.1 uncultured Verrucomicrobiota bacterium
ACTTGCCAGGAGCCACTTCGATGTAAAAACAACCAACCGAGGGGTCTTTGGCACAACCTGTCAACAAGGCAGCAAAGATCGCCAAAACCAAGGCGACGACGGCAACGGATCGCACATTCATTCCTGTTTCCATAGCTGACTCTGCCAAACCCGTCGCTTCATCCCTCAGGTTTGCGTGCAGCTTTCCACCCTCACCCAAACAACTCTCCAATCGGTTTTCCATGTCCATCCTGCGTCACGTAGAACGGGCGCTTTTCAATGTCATAACCGTGGTCCGGAGCGATGCCCATGGCCCGATAAATGGAGGCGTGCAGGTCGGGAATGCTGACGGGATTCTCCACGGCTTTACAGGGGCGTTCATCGGCGGTTTTGCCATACAGGAAGCCTTTCTTCATGCCGCCGCCAAACATCAACACGCTGCCCGCCGCCGTGAAGTGGCGGTGCATGCCGTAAAACTTCTCGTCCTCGATCTTGTCCGGCACCTGCACCTGGTTCTGCACCGGTTTGTCGGGCTTGCCTTCTGTCATCATGTCGCGGCTGAACTCGCTGGCCAGCACCACCAGCGTGCGGTCCAGCAGGCCGCGCTCCTCCAGGTCGCGCACCAACTGCGCGATGGGCGCGTCGATCATGCGTTTCATGGAGACGAGCCGTGAGTGGCCGTTTTCGTGCGTGTCCCAGTTCAGGAACGGGATGTATTCCGTGGTCACCTCGATGAAGCGCGCCCCGACTTCGCACAAACGCCGGGCCAGCAGACAGCCCAGCCCAAACCGCCCGATCATGCCTTCCTCATACTTCGCGCCGAACCGGTCGCGCGGCGCGTCGAAGCGCGTGCCCGCCTGATAGCCCGGCACGTATTTCTGGATGTTCTTCAGCGGTTCCTGCGCCAGGTCGAATGCCTTGGCGGCGGGTGAACTCAACAGGCGATGCGCGTTGTCCATCGAACGCAGCAGCGATTCCTTTTGATAGCCACTGCCATGTTTCCCAATCGGGCTCGCGTCGAGCAGCTTGCGGTAGGCGGCGGCGCGGCTGGCGAAGCGGCTTTCGCTCATGCCAGCCGGTGGACGCACCGCGTCGGCGGCCTGCTCGGGAAAGGCGATGTTGAACGGGCCGTATTCACTCCCGAGAAAACCCGCGGTGGTGAAGGCCTTCAGTTCCTCACCTTCGCCAAGGTCGAAACGTTGGCCGATATTGATGAAGGGCGGCACGGCGGGATTCAGCGGACCCAGCGTGCGCGCGATCCACGCTCCCATGTGCGGCGCGGCGACCGTTTGCGGCGGGATGTAGCCGGTGTGCCAGTTGAATTGGTGCCGCGAGTGCAGGATGAAACCCAGGTCCGAAGCCTGCGCGGTGCGGATCAAAGTGGCGCGATCCATCACCTTCGCGAGGTTTTCAAAGCCCTGCGACAGCTTGATGTTGTCCACGACGGTGGCGATGGCGGGGAAAGTGCTGAGCACGCGGTTGGGATCGAGACCCTTCTCGTAAGGCGTGTAGCGCTTGGGATCGAATGTCTCCGTGTGCGCCATGCCGCCAGCCATCCAGAGCAGGATGATGCGATCCGCCGTGGGCGCGATCCTGGCGGCAGTCGAGGCGGCGAGCAGTTCGCGCGGCGCGCCTCCGGCCAGGGCACCGAGCGTGGCAGCGGAAGCGGTTTTGAGGAAATTGCGGCGGGATAGGGAGGGCGTATTCATTTCAATGGACGTGTTGTAGAGACGCCTCGGCAGGCGTCTTCTGGATTGGCCCAACGTGGGATCGAGGTTCATCGTTCAAGTTGCGTTGGCTTGAGACGGCCCACCGGGCCGTCTCTACGACCACGCGGCAGGCAGGTTCGCGCCGGGTGAGTTCTCCCGAAACACGACTGTAGAGACGCCTCGGTGAGGCGTCTCCGGCGTAACCCAAGGTGCGATTTCCCTTCATCGTTCGATATGCGATGTCTTCACATGTTTCAGACGTTCGTTGCGGTAGAGGGTCTGCCAATTCACCGGGTTGTCTGAATCTTCGGCCCACTTGCGCGGGTTGTCATGGATGTATTGCCGTATGGCCACCAAGGATTTCTCACTCCTGATGATCTTGTCGTAAAAGCGCTCCTGCCATCCGAAATCACCAATTCCTGCTTGTCGAATCCTGCGGGTGCAGGCCCCTTTGAACTGGCCGATGATGGAACTCAGAGAATCAGGTGCGAGCGTAGAGCCGGCCGGGCGGGATGGCTCATCAGGAAGGGGCGGATGCGAGATGATCAAAATGCCGTGCAGATGATTTGGCATGACCTGCCAGGCATCAAGAATCACATGGGGACGGACCCGTGGTGTGGCCTGCCATTCTTCCGCCACAATCTGGCCGGCAATGGATAATTGCATCTCGATTCCGGAAACCTCTCCAAGGCAACAGCGCCTGTTCGCCGTGCAAAGGGTGACGAAATACTTTACGCCAGCAGCGTAATTCCACCCGGCCTTGCGAGCTGACTCGATGCGATATCGTTTGTTGAACAACGTCATGCCCGTATCTCCGGGAGGGGTGTCTGATTGGGTAAGGCGGCTTCGCATTGCTCCCACCGGCTTGAATCCGTGCGCGGTTTCTTGTGTGACGTTTGGAGACGGCCCACCGGGCCGTCTCTACGGTCACGCGACCAGCCAATCCCCAGCAGAAGAATTCTGTTGAAGCGCAATTGTAGAGACGCCTCGGCGAGGCGTCTCCCGGCGTGCCACAAAGCGTAATTATTCTTCATCAATCGGTTCGGTTTGCACGGGCCGTCTCTAAATTTCGCGTCTTTCAATAAATCAACTGGAACTCCGGCAGCATGGCCAAGGACCAAAGCAGATCTTCCACACCTTCGGTCCTGGTGCCAGCACCCAAGAGGGATTCAGCAATCTTGCGTTCGGCTTTCGTGGGTTCACGGCTGACGGCCTGGAGATACAAATCACCAATCACATCCCGGCTGGCATCCGGCCCTGCCTTTTCCAGTTCCGCTGAAACCTTCTTCAAGAGAGCGGCCAGCGTTTCCCCATTGGTCAACTCCAGGGCCTGCAATGTCGTGGCGGTGGCCTGACGGACGGTCACGGTCTGCTCACGGTTGGGCCTTCCCAAGGCGACCATCAGCGGATCGGCGGCCACAAGCGAGGCCCTCACCGGCAAAGTATCTTTCTGTGAAGCGGCGGTTTG
>CAZRGY010000358.1:3166-4264 GCA_964599715.1 uncultured Verrucomicrobiota bacterium
CAGGGAGCCATGTCGGCTTCGCCCAGGACCACCGCCGGCTTCGTCGCCTTGGCAGCACCCGTTTTCCAGGTCTCATCTGTGACAAAATCCATCACGGTGTCACCGTTGCGCACGCGGGCATACACGATCAATCCGGCGGGATTGTCCGAGGCCGGTGTCAGTTCGGCTGCGACCGGGTTGCGTCCATTTGGCTGCAAGTTCACTGCGGCCACGGTGATCGTGTTCGCGCCCTTCTTGAGGTGCACTTTCACATCGTAGAAATCCGGGCTGATGTTGTTGCGGGAGTTGCCCACGCGCTTGCCGTTGATCGTCAGCGTGTAGTTGTTGTCCGCGGCGATGGTCAGGCAGGCTTCGGTTGGCGACTCGGACAGTTCAATCACCCTGGTGAAGTTCACTGAAGCCGGTCTGGTCTTCTTGTCCGCGCCCGCCGTGTCCCAGATCCATTTGGGCGCAAGCGGCAGTTTGATCCCGGACTTCGACAACGACGCCATTCGATTCACCGGCGCGTCACCCTTGCCATAATTGATGCCCCCCAGTGTCATCACAGCGTCGCAGAATTGTTCCGCGCTCATGCGGCGGATGGCCGGGCCGCGAAAGACGTAATGCTCGGCCTGCTCTTCCAGATTCACCGAAGGCAGCTGGTAGGCATGCGATGTCAGGATGCGCTCGATGGTGTGCTGCACGTTGTAACCCGAAGCGACAAAATCCTCCGCCAGCCAGTCCAGCAGGCGGGGCGACCATGCGGGCTTGTCCATTTCATCCGCGGGTTCAACAAGGCCGTGGCCCATGAAGCGCTGCCAGAGACGGTTCACCAATGTGCGTGACAAACGTCCGTTGGTCCGGTCGGTGAGGATGTCTGCGAGCTGCTTCCTGCGTGCTGCGGGACCGGCATTCGGATCGATGGCACCGAGATCGGCGTAAAGAAACTTCACCTGCGCCATGTGCCCGGTGGGTTTGTCGCATTCGGCGATTTCGAGCGGCCCATCCGCGTAGATCGCCGCAAGGCCGTAGGCGTCTTCGAGCGTGTATTCGTTGATGAAACTGTTGTGGCAGGAGGCGCACTTGAGGTTCACGCCCATGAACACCTGCGAGATGTTT
>CAZRGY010000358.1:4274-4864 GCA_964599715.1 uncultured Verrucomicrobiota bacterium
GGGGTATCAGCAGCCGTTGCCCCAGCCGCGACCAACGGGTCCATTCGGCTGCGTGTTCGATTCCAAACTGTCAAGTCAAAAACAATGCCCTTGGTGAAGCCCTCGGCCTCGGCGGTGGGGTTCACCAGTTCGGCAACGAACTGGTTGTAGGGAATGTTCCTGGCCAGCGCGTTGTAAAGCCAGCCGGTGATCTGCTTGCGGCCGCCGTCAATGTAGCCGGTGCCCTTGTAATCGTTCCGGAGCATGTCATTCCAGAACGTCAGCCAGTGCTCGGCGTAGTTCTTGCGGTCGGCGAGCAGCCGCTTCACCAGTTGTTCACGCTTGTCCTTGGATCGGTCCTTCTCAAAAGCCTTCAAATCCTCCGGTGGCGGCAGCAGACCGGTGACATCCAGCCACACACGCCGCGCGTAGGTGTGATCATCCACGGGCTTTGGCCATCGCACCCCCTGTTTCATGAAGTAATCGTCCAGAATGCCATCCACTGGATTGCTGCTGAAGCGCGGCGGCTTCGGCATTTCCACGGTGGCGGGCTTGAGATTGGCGGGCTCGTGCTTGAAGAACGTGATGCTTTCGGGCCATGGCATGCCCTG
>CAZRGY010000359.1:0-4861 GCA_964599715.1 uncultured Verrucomicrobiota bacterium
TCGTTTGCAGGAAAGCTGACATCTTCATCCGTGAGAGAACCAGACCAGACCCGTTGCGGGGTCAAAAATCCTTGGGTTGATCGCGAGGGCTCGATCGCGGGCGGCATTCGCCTGATCAATCTGCCCTTGAGTCCACCGGTGATTCTTCAGTCGCCCGTGAGCCAGGCCAAATCTGGAGGTGCATCAGTCACCTTTAGCGCCCGGGGCAGCCGCACGACCGGACTCCAGTATCAGTGGCAACATAACGGGGTAGATCTTCCTAACGAAACAGGCAGGGATCTGGTCATCAGCTCCATCGAGGGGCTGCACGAAGGGGAATATCGCGTTCGAGTGTCGAACGCGGCTGGATTCGTCTACAGTGAAGAAGCTCATCTGGATGTATTGAAGGGTGATCCGCAGGTGGCGTGGGGCCATCCGGCAGCCATCACGTATGGCACGCTCTTGGGGGCAGCCCAATTGAATGCGACGGCCGTGGCAGCGGGCACATTGACTTATTATCCACCGGCCGGCACGAAATTGAATGCCGGGAACGGTCAGGTTTTACAGGTGGTTTTCGAGCCGGAGGATCCAGAATCATATGAACGGGTGACCAACTCGGTGACGATCGATGTCCAAAAGAAGCTGTTGAGCGTCACAACGGTCAATACGTCCCGCCAGTATGGCCTGCCGAATCCGCAATTTGCCCTGAATGTGGCAGGTCTTGTGACGGGAGATAGTTTGAGCGATATCGATGTGTTGCCGATTGTTTCCAGCACTGCGGATGCCACTAGCACGCCCGGTGGCTACCCGATCACGATTTCCGGAGGGAGTGATGCCAATTATTCCTTCACCTACGGATCGGCCACCTTCAGCATCATCAAGCGGACGGTCAGCATCACCTTGGGAAGTCTCAGCCAAGCCTATAATGGATCGCCCAGAACGGTCTCGGTGACCACTGATCCACCGGATGAGATACCTTTGTCCATCACTTACAATGGCAGCACTACGGCTCCGACGGCGACCGGCAGTTACGCTGTGGCGGTAGCGGCGACCGGCTTTAACTATCAGGGCAACGCCAGCGGAACGTTGACGATATTCAAGGACAGCGTCCCGATCACCTGGGCCACACCCGCAGATATCATTTACGGGACGGCACTGGGCAGCGGGCAATTGAATGCGACTGCGGCTGTGTCCGGCATCTACACTTATACCCCGGCAGCGGGGGCGATATTGGATGTTGGTGATCATACCTTGAAGCTGGTCTTCACGCCGTTGGATACAGTGAATTATCTGCGCACCACCAACACGGTGACGCTCAAGGTCAAGCCCCGCACACTCACAGTAGAGACTATCGCCGCCTCGCGCGAATATGGGGCTGCCAATCCGACGTTAAGCGGTACCTTGAGCGGTTTACGGACGGGGGAGGGTATCACGGCGAATTATAGCACGACGGCGAATCTGACCAGCCCGGTGGGGACCTATGCGATCACACCGACTTTCAGTGATCCGGGTAACCGGCTTTTCAATTATGATGTGCAAGTCACGGGCGATCAGTTGACCGTCACGAAAGCACCCTTGGCCATCAAGGCGAACGATGTTTCCCGGAGCTACGGTACGGAGGTGACTTACACCGCTGTGTTTAATGGACTTAAGAACGGGGATCAGATCCCGATAACCCTTAGCTCCACAGCAACCACTGCCAGTGCTCCCGGAACGTATCCGATCACAGTTTCCCTGGATGATGCGGCGGGGCTGCCGGCCAGTAATTACACGATCAATCTTTTGGAGGGCGTATTGACCGTTACGGTCGATCCGGACAGGATTGTCATATTCTCTCCAGGGACGCTGTCGTACGTGGAGCATAGTGGTGCGCAGCTTTTGGATCCGCTGGCTTTTGTCACCAACGTATTCGAGATGTCCAGTGCGGTTATGCAATTGCGCATCATAAATGGGCAGGCGCAAGAGCAACTTCAGTTGCTGGCTGAGGGCAGCGGTGCCGGGGAGATCGATTTGGCCGGCAATACGGTGCGTGAGTCAGGGGTGCCGATCGCCACGGTGAGTGGCTCGGGGGCCAGCGGGGAAACGGTGCTGGTCGAGTTCGAGGCGACCGCCACGATGGAGCAGGCGACCAAAGTGTTGCGACGGGTCGCTTATATCAACGCATCCGGCAATCCTAACCCGAGCCGGGTCGTGGAAGTGCGGCTGGCTGATATCAATGGAGGCATCAGTGATCCGGCCACGCGTGATATCGCCATCACACTGGTCAATGACGCACCGCAGGTCAGCTGGATCAAGCCAGTTCCGGGCGGGGAATTGAAAGGTGGATATCCGGTCGTCTTGGAGGTCGGTGTCACGGACGTGGACGATGCTGTGAGCAAAGTCGAGTTCTGGGTAAATGAAGTAAAGGTAGCTGAGAAAACAGCGCCACCTTACCGTCATTCGTGGACTCCTACTGCGACCGGAACGGCGGTGTTCAAGGTGGTGGCGACAGATGTGACTGGAGCTGCCACTGAATCTGATTCGCCAGGGAATCCTTATGCTATCCTGCCGGCGATGGCGACACCGCGTTTCGAGGTCAATAATCCCGGAAATTTCCGTTTCGATATCATCGCGCCAAACGGTCAAGCCTACGATGTGGAGGTTTCGGCTGACATGGTGACTTGGATCAAGCTCACCACGGTGACGGCTCAACCAGGTGGCGTGCCGGTCATTGATACGGGTGTTTCGGGAGTAAATAGACGTTTCTACCGCCTGGTGCCAAAGCCTTGATTATTGGGGTAATCGCGGTTTGTCGCTCGAAATAAAGGATTGCACCGGGACCCGCCTTTGGTATCTTGCCGCCTCTTTTCGGCTGGTCTGCCATTGGTGGACAGGTTGGGAAGAGAGTTGCAACGGTCTTAATATCAAGCCTTTATCGTGTAGGTAGGGGTGACCACAACAACATCAAATAATAATCCTGTGTTCCGCAGGATGACCGGGATCAATCCGGTTCTTAACAACGGAAAATTAAGTACATGGCAGCAACAAACGTAGGTATCAAAGAGCTCCTGGAATCAGGCGTTCATTTCGGTCATCAAACCCGCCGCTGGAATCCGAAGATGAAGCGTTTCATCTTCGACGCCCGTAACGGCATCCACATCATCGACCTGAGCCAGACGGTCACCCAGCTCGAAGCAGCTTGCGATTTCATGTCGAAGCTGGTCTTGGGCGGCGGCAAAGTGCTCTTCGTAGGCACCAAGAAGCAGGCGCAGGAAGCGGTCAAAGAATCCGCCACTGCCTGTGGGCAATTTTTCATCACGGAACGCTGGTTGGGCGGTACGCTGACCAACCTCAAGACGATCAAGCGCTCGCTGGCCCGTCTGAAGCAGATCGAGAAGATGGAGACGGATGGCTCGATCAATGATTACGTGAAGCAGGAGCAGTCCATGATCCGCCGTGAGGCCGCCCGTCTGGTGAAGAACCTGGACGGTATCCGCACGATGGATCAGCAGCCGGACGCGATGTTCATCGTGGACATCAAGCGCGAGCACAACGCGGTGGCCGAAGGCCGTCGCCTGGGCATCCCCATCGTGGCCATCGTGGACACGAACGCGGATCCGGATCTGGTGGACTACCCGATCGCTGCGAACGACGACGCGATCCGTTCTTTGCGCCTGATCTTGGGTGCGGTGACCAACTCGGTGCAGGCCGCACGGGCTGAATTCGAGGCGAAGAATGCGCGCCGCAAGCGTGATGAGGAAGAGAAGCGCCAAGCTGCTGCTGCCGCCGCTGCTGCTGCTACCGCCCCGGCGGAAGCTGCTGCCCCGGCTGATGCCGCTCCGACAGCTACGGCTTAAGCAAGACGGTAAATTTCACTTGTGCAAGAGCCGGCGGGGGAACAACCCCTTGTCCGGCTCTTCACTGTTCAACGAGTAAGAGAGAAAATAATATGGCTGAAATCACTGCTGCCTCAGTAGGCAAATTGAGAGAAATGACGGGTGCCGGCTTGATGGATTGCAAGAAGGCGCTGACGGAAGCGAATGGCGATCTGGAAGCCGCTGTGGATATCATCCGCAAGAAGGGCGGAGCGATCGCTGGCAAGAAGGCGTCCCGCGATACGAACGAGGGCGTGATCGCGCAGCACATCATGGCGGGCTCCAAGGTGGGCGTGCTGGTGGAAGTGAACTGCGAGACGGATTTCGTGGGCAAGAATGAGTCCTTCCGCGCGTTCTGCGATGAAGTGGCGAAGCGTCTGGCGGAGAATCCGTCAGTCGATCTCGAGGCTTTCCGCACGGAGCAGGTGGGCAAGGTGGGCGAGAACATCAAGATCTCCCGCCATCACCGCATCGAAGTGCAGGGCAATGGCCTGGTGGCGGCATACATCCACACGGGCGCCAAGGTGGGCGTGCTGGTGGAAGTGGGCGCGGGCAAGGAAGGCACGTCCGGCACGGAAGAGTTCAAGCAGCTCGTGCGCGACATCACGCTGCAGATCGCGGCGGCCAGCCCGTCGGCGGTGAACCGTACGGAACTGGACCAGACCGTGGTGGCGAAGGAAAAAGAGATCGCCGAGGAACAGGCCAAGGGCAAGCCGCCGATGGCCATCGCCAAGATCGTGGAAGGCAAGCTGGAGAAGTTTTACCAGACGATGTGCCTTGTGGACCAGGGCTTCGTGAAGCGCAACAGTGAGATCACGATCAAGGAACACGTGGCGGCCGTGGGCAAGCAGCTTGATGACGAGATCGTCATCCGCCGTTTTGTGCGTTTCCAGGTGGGCGCGTAAGCGGGGGAAACATTTTTCAGAGACCGGCCGTCCTGCGGGGCGGCCGGTTTTTTGCTTGGTGAAATCCCAAATCCCAAGCGCCAAGCTCCCAAGAAGCTCCAATTTCAAAACTTCAAAACGGAA
>CAZRGY010000360.1:0-4860 GCA_964599715.1 uncultured Verrucomicrobiota bacterium
CAGGGCATCGGTCTGATCACCATCCAGTTCGTACTTCCAGCCGATGATCTGAGCCTGAGGAAACAGCCCACGCAACTTGGCGATGACCTTGCTCGCCGGCTCCAGCAGGATCGCCAGATCCCCGGCCCGGCTGGAGACTTTGCGTTCGGTGAGCGTTTCACCCGCAACGGTCTGCACGCGCTTAACCTTAAAATCGCAAAGGGCCGCACAGTGCAGGACAGCTCCGATATTTCCCTGCGCAGCGATGCGCTGAAGTTGTCCCAACAAATCGTCATTCGTGCTGAACGAGAGCTGGTGCTGGGCATCACAGGCACCGGCATAGGTGGCCGCTTCGCCCTTCAGGCAAAAGACCTCGTGGCCATCAGCGGTGAGGCGGTTGGCCAGCAAGACGCCAAGTTCACCCGTGGAGAAATTAGTGAGGCGGCGGACTTCATCCACCGGCTCATAGCTGGGACCACAGGTGATCACGATACGCATACGGGTTCCTTCCCGCGCGCGCTTTGCTGGAGCGCGAGCACTTCGGCGTGCAATTCCTTGGCGAGCTGCTTGCGGTCAGCCTTGTGGACCCGCGGCTCGCCGAAGACGACTTTGGCACCGATGCGTTCTTTGGAAAAGATATTCAACAAGTGCGGCACCAGCGTCATATCCGCCCAATAGGCGACCTCTTCAGACACCAGGCCATGACCGGGCGGGAGCGAATAAACCACCGCGGCTGATGTCACCGGCAGATCGATCTGCGTGATGGGCTCCAGCAGGGCGGACTTGAAGGGCAGCACAGAATCACCACCGGAACTGGTGCCCTCCGGAAACAGGGCCAAGTGCGCGCCAGAATCCAATATCTCGCGCATCTCCTCAGCGAGGCGTCCCACATCGGAGCGTTTCTCGCGATTCACAAAGAGCGTGCCGCCCAAACCGGCGAAATAGCCGAAGATAGGCCAGCGTTTCACATCGCTCTTGGAGATGAAAACGCAGGGTGTCACTGCACAGAGCACGATGATATCCACATAGCCCATGTGGTTGCTCACCATAAGGCCGCCTTGGGGCGGTTCACCGATGACTTCCAGATCGAGGTGCAGCAACTCCACATAGCGGCGGCAGCTACGGTGCATCCACAGGGCGCGATCTTTGATGGTTGCATCCTTGCCCTTCACCGAAACGGTGCGACGAAAGTCCTGCGCGATGAGCAGCAGGGAAAAAAGAAATGTGGCTCCCCGATACAGTGCGCGGAACGGATGTTTGAAGAAGCCTTTCATCAACGGTCAACAGACATGGCGTGCCAGGGAACGGAATGCAACTCCGAAGACCTCAGGTGAGAAAACGCCGTTTCACATCCTCCGGCAGCGATTCGAGATCAAGCAAGGTGAGGAAGTCGATGGTCTTGAACTGGCGATCCAAGGCGGGCGGTCCACAAATCTTCGCACCGATGGTCAGATAGGCGCGTAAGAGCTTGGGGATCTTCGGAGCCTCGGCAGCCAGCATATCCAAGGGGCAATCATACGCCGGCTGGGGCAGCGTACGCCACTCCACCGGAGCGAGGCTCGTGCGCATGATCTGCGTATACATGCTCGCGCCCTCTGCCGGATCTTGCGACGTGAGTGAGCTGCAACCGATCAGATACCGGCCACCGTATTCACGAGCGTAGTTGGCGATGCCTTTCCAAAGAAGACCGAGCACCGCCAGATTGCGATGGTTCTTATGCACGCAAGCGCGACCCAGTTCCACGATCTGACTGCGAAACGTTTCGTAGGGGGCAAAATCAAATTCCTGCTCGCTGTAGTAGCCCAAGTTTTTTGCCGCCGTAGTGCCCATCTGCAAACGGTAGGTGCCCACGATCTGCTGGGTGGCCAGATGCTCGACGAGCAGATGGTGACAGACTTCATCGAAAGGATCCGCATCACGACCGGTCTGGTAGGAACCTTCCAATCCCTCATTCAGTTCCAAGTTGAAGACAGCAAAACGAAGCGCCTGGGCCGCGGCGACTTCTTCGTCAGTGCGGGCCAGACGCAGACCATACCCACCTTGCTGACCAACCAGCAAGCGGGCGACTTTTAAACTCGTCAGCATCGGTTATGGCGCATATTGCGCGAAATTTGACGCGCCGCCAGAGAAATTATTGCACGGAATTTGCCCGCCGCAGGAAGTTTTCGGAAAAGCCCTAGAGCCAAGACGCAACCTATTGATATAAAACGCCTTAAGCAGCCAATAAGGGGATGAAAACGGCTTTTAAGAGCCGGTATCGAAACCAGATACCTTGACCACCGGAACCGTGGCGAGATCGGCCAGAAGAATTTTTTGGTCTTCCATATCCGTGATGGCTTCGACTTGCTGACGCGCCAATTCCAAGTGATGTGAGACCGCCGGATCATTGGTCAGACTGAGTGCGCGGGCAATGGCTTCATGCGCGTAACCGATATTGAAAGGCTTGAGCTGATTCTCCTCGCTGATCTCCAGACAACGACGGGCGTGATACAGTGCGGGTTCTGGTCGCTTCAAGACGGTGTACACGCGAGATATCTGCCATTCACCGATCGATTGATTCTTGGCGGTTCCGATCACACCCCAGTGATAGCGCGAGGCATGAGCACCATGGATCATGTTGTCGACATCCTCTGGCGTGCGATCCGATTTCTCCATCAGCGTCCAAGTCTGATTGAAATAATCTACAGCCAGGCTGCGATGGATTTGCGCATCTGTCATGGTGGAAGACATAATAGAGACACTAGCAGAAGCTGCCCAGGTCTTCAACCCAGTGGACTTGGATTCACTCCGGACGATTTCACGCGAAAACCTCCGCGACCGGTTTTCCATGACCATCTTCTGTCGCGTAAAACGGGCGTCCCTCGATGTCATACGCCATCTTGGGACTGATGCCCATGGCGGTGAAGATGGTCGCGTGCAGCTCCATGATGGACACAGGATTGCTTGTGGCCACAAACGGACGCTCCGTGGCCGTAGCACCATGGACATACCCTTTCTTCATCCCGCCACCGAACATCACCACAGATGAACCGCCCGTGAAATGCCGGTGCTGCCCGTAGTGCTTCATTTCCGTGATGGTATCCACCTTGAAGCCCGCCTGATCGTTCGCGTTGGAGCCCGGCTTGCCTTCCATGATCATATCCCGGCTGAACTCGCTCGCGATGACGATGAGCGTCCGGTCCAGCAGACCACGCTCTTCCAGATCCTTCACCAGTTGCGCGATCGGGGCGTCGATGGATTGCTTCATCGCCACCAGACGGGAGTAGCCGTTTTCATGCGTGTCCCAATTGAAGAACGGGATGTATTCCGTGGATACCTCAATGAATCGCGCACCTGCCTCCGTCAATCTCCGCGCCAGCAAACAACCCAGACCGAATTTACCGATCGTCCCCGCCTCATATGTCGCGGCGAAACGATCGCGTGATGCCTCGAACCGCACACCCGGTTCATATTCCGGATAATACTTCCGGATGTTCTCGATCGGCTCCTGCGTCAGGTCGAAAGCCTTGGCGGAAGGCGAACTCAGCAAACGATGCGCGTTGTCCAACGAGCGCAACATGGAGGTCTGCTGGTGGTCGCTCAGGTAATCGCGGTGCGGATTCTTGTCGACCAGCTTGCGGTAAAGACTGTAGCGATTGTCGAACCGCCCCGGTTCCATGCCTTTCGGTGGCCGCACTGATTGCATCGCATCTTCCGGGAACGGGATCACCATCGGGCCGAACTCGGTGCCAAAGAAGCCCGCCGTGGTGAAGGCCTTCAACTCTTCCTGTTCGCCCACACCTTCCAATCGTTGGCCGATATTGATGAACGCTGGCATCACCGGATTGCGCGGCCCCAACACCTTGGACATCCACGCCCCGATGTGCGGACACGCCACCGTCTGCGGCGGCACATACCCCGTGTGCCAATGATACTGGTGCCGCGAGTGCAAGATGCTTCCGAGATCCGGCTGGATGTGTGAGCGGATGAGGGTCGCGCGATCCATGATCTTCGCGATATTCTCCAAGCCCTGCGTGATCTTGATATTATCGACAACCGTATCGATCGTCGGGAATGTGCTCTCCACCTTCGCCACGGGCGTGCCGGCCTTGAACGGCACATAGCGCTTGGGATCAAAAGTATCCGGCGCCGCCATGCCACCCGCCATCCAGAGCAAGATACAGGTGTCCGCCGTCGCTTTCGGATTCGTCACCTTGTCGGCACCGAACACAGAAACCTCACCGGTCATCATCGCCGCCAGACCAGCGGCAGAGAGTTGCTTGAGAAACTCACGCCGCGCCTGCGGCTCAGGCAATGTAGGATCTATCTGCGGTTTCATGGCTAAAAGTTAGTATGACACATAAACGGAAAATTGGGAACTAATCCCACCACAAAAACAGTTCTCTCGACTGCTCCAGTTTTCTGACAAACTCAGGCGAAACTCCCGTCACTTCCGGGCATATCTGCTGAATGGCTTTCGCGACCTTTTCCGGCTCAGCCAATGGAGTAGTAAATACAGCTCTCACCGTATCCGGCATGATATGGGTGACCACAAATGGCTGCGTTTGTTCCAGTTTAGCAAGCCACTTGTTTAGTTCATGAGAATCGATTGCCTGCCCCTCAGGCGTTTCAAAGGCAATGATAGCTTCGCGATAATCTGTCGTCGGCAGCAAAACAAGAATCGGCTCTTCGGGGCCATCCCCATAAGTGTTCTCCGAATAGAAAACCATCGCGTTCAACGGCGTCACCGCATTTCTCACCTCGTTCAAAAATTCGAGCGTAGGTTGTATCTTTCGTAGACTGAAACACTTCGCCCCGGGTAATTTGCCTTCAGATAGCTCGACAGATTTCGACGCCACATGAGTAAGGCACTTCACCAACTCGATCGCCTTCTTGAACTCC
>CAZRGY010000361.1:0-4829 GCA_964599715.1 uncultured Verrucomicrobiota bacterium
CCTGGATCTTCTTCTGCTCGATCTCGATGACCTTGGTCTTCTCGATGTCCGCCAGCGTGACCACACGCTCGCGCTCGGTGACTTCGAGCAGGCGGTCTTTCTCCACGCGCTCCGTCTCCACGGCCGCCGTGCGCTCCTTGTTCTTCTGCGCCACGATGATCTGCCGGTTCTTGTTCTCTTCCGAGACCGCCACTTCTTCTTCCGTGGCAATGCGTGCCCGTTCGGACTTGAGCTTGTTCTCCTGTTGGATCTTGATCGCTTCCGCGTCTTCGCGCGCTTTGATGGCGAGCACTTCGCGTTTCTGCTTCTCCGTCGCTTCGGCAAGCTGGCGGTTCAATTCCAAGATGGCCTCTTCCGTCTCCACGTCCTGCTTCTTGATGACCTTCTCTTTGTCACGGGCGATGTGGTTCGCGAGTTTCGCCTGCGTGGCGGTAAGCTCGGTGATCTTCTTGATGCCTTCGGCGTCGAGAATGTTGTTCGGATTCAGGAACTCGAGCGGGGTCTGCTCCAGGTAATCGATCGCCGCGTCATCCAGCACATAACCGTTCAGGTCCGTACCGATGATGCGAAGGATCTCCTCGCGGAATTTTTCACGGGAATTATACAGCTCAACGAAATCGAACTGACGTCCTACAGTCTTCAATGCCTCGGAGAACTTCGCCTCGAACAGTTCGGCGATGGCGGTGCGGTCAGAAGCGCGCACGCAACCGATGGTCTGCGCCACGCGCAACACATCCTGTTCCGTCTTGTTCACGCGCACGAAGAACGCCACGGAGATATCCGCGCGCATGTTGTCTTTGCAGATGAGCCCCTGCTGGCCGCGGCGGTTGATCTCCAGGCGCGTCACTGAGATATCCATGTACTCGCACTTATGGATGATCGGCAGCACTAACATGCCCGAAAAGCTGACCTTGGTGCCGCCCACGCCATTCTTCACCAACGTCTGCCCCTGGTCCACTTTGCGGAACCAGCGGGAGAACGCGAAGCCGATTCCCGTTAACAAGATGATGACTGCCACGCATATGATGGCACCGGTGATTATTGCAGGACCCATAACTTTATACCTCCAGTTCCGTTTGTTTATACTTAACGACCTCGAAAGTGTTGTTCTTTTTATTCTCGTCGATCACCAGCACCTGATCCCCCTTCTGGATGGGTTCTCCTTTGGTACTGCGGACCTGTATGGCCAGCGGTGCGCCTTTGACCTGCACCAGCGCCATGCCAAATTTTTCCGTGACTTCGCTGGTGGTCACTTCCGCCACTTGGCCCACCACCGGCGGTGCCTTCTCCTGATCCTCGTTCATAGCCCGCATCGCTTTGGCCACCGGGCGCAACAGGTAATGAGTCGAGACCACGGTGAAAATCCCGTTCGGGACCAGATACACCAGGGCAAGCAGCCAGGAATTTCCCGGATTGAAATAGACATTACTCAAGACCGCGACTCCCCAAGATATCACCGCCATGACACTTACCACGATCATCACCGGGGCATCGCCGATGTGCAAAAACTGCAGCATCGACTGGAAAACACCGGCGTTATGCCCGTGCGCTCCGGCATCAGCGTCATGCCCTCCGTGACCGCCCACATCGTGAGATCCAGCGTCCACATGGACATCATGGCCTCCCATGTCGAAATCCAAAGCCCCCAGTATCACCAGCAGCCAGTAAAATATCACCACCACGAGCAAGATGCTGAAGGGCATATTGATCGGCAGCAGCGCGGCTTTCGCTACATCCCAGATGGCTTCAAACATGGTTTTGTTGCTCCTGCCGCCCTCACTACGCGGCATACTTCCCTTTTGTCGCTTTCCCCGGATGTCCTGGTCCGGGGCGGTTTCGACATGTTCATCAAACCAGATAGCATGACAACCCGCATCTATAAATTCCCGATCGCTTTGTAAGATGTGCTCTTCAACCCGTCCGAAACATCGGCGGCACGAATTCCATGTCTGTCGCCTCGCTCACGGCCAGCGCGATCTGGAAATCCATCACCTCACGCGCGATCGGGGCCTGGTAATCCGCCAGCACCTCCTTCAAAGCCTCCGCTGTCGTTTTCCCGTGCGTCCGCAACACCCGGTACAGTTTCAGCGACAACGCCTCCGCGGCACCCGGCGTCAGTAAAATCGGCAGGAGCGTATGCACCGTCTCGAAATCCGCCTCGGCCAGTTGGATATCGAGCCGTTTGCACAAAGCTTTCAAAAGATCGAACGATTCGCGCGTCGTCGTGGTGGGAAAGATCGGTATCTTCACATCCACACGACCAGGGCGTTTCAAGTCCACCTCGATGAGGTCCGGTCGGCTGGACGCCAAGAGCCACACGATCTTACCGCGGTTCTCCGGACGGCTCATCTCCTTGGCGAACATCGAATAGACGCGCCCAGAAAGCCCGCCGTCATTCCCTCCGCCATCGCGCTTGCCCAGCGCCTGATCCGCTTCATCGATGAACACGAAGCATCGGCCTAAGCCCTGCAGCAGGCGGAAAATCTTCTCGAGATTGCCCTCGGTGCTGCCCACCCATTTGTCGCGGAAATTTTTGATCTTCACCACCGGCACGCCCGCCTCGCCCGCGAGACACTCCACCATGTAGGTCTTCCCCGTGCCCACCGGGCCGCAGATGAGGTAACCCATGGGCATGGCACGCAGATCGCCCTTACGCCAGAGCGTCATATCGTCGCGCAGCCATTGCTTCAACCGCTCTTGGGCATGCAGATCGTCGAGCGTGCGTTTGGACTCGATGAACTCGATCAGGTCGTTGCAATCCTTCTCTACCAACTCCTTTTTCAAGGTCACCAGATCCTGCGCATGCAAAGGCTCTTCCTCGTATTCCTTCAGCTTCAGCCGGTGATTGATCGCACTCAGCGTCGTACCCGCAAGAGATGCTGCAAGCGGCTCCATCGACGCGCCGAACTCCTTCAGCGCTGTGGGATATTTGCCCGCCACCAGCTTGAGAAAAGACTGCAACTCATCCGGACCGGGAAGGGAAATTTTGATGGTGGCTGCGCGCGGATTATTCGCCAGCAACGGATGCAGATCGTTCAGGTTCTCCGCGATGAGACATGTCACCAGCGGTTGCCCGGCCAGCAAGGGATCGGAAGCCCAGTCGCGCATGAGCAACGCCAGGGCGTTGAGATCATAATTGGTCGTCCCTTGTGCCGCCGGAGCCACGAGATGTGCCGAGCGTATCCAGCACCCGATCTGCAAGGGTGCCTTGCCCATGCGCGTGAGATTGGAGCAATAGCGGAAGTAACGCGTGAGCGTCTCCACTGCGCCGCGCGGCGTCTTGGGCAAGTCCGCCGTTTCCTTCATGCGCGGCCACTGGTTGAACAGCTCGCCGCCCTTCTCAACACGGATGCCATTGCCCAGGTCAAAACTCAGCACCACATCGAAGCGCGGCATGAGCACTTTCAGGAGATAATCGGTGAGGCTGCCCAGGGTCGCTTGGGCTCCGAGGGGCAAAACGAATTCGTCATCCACATTGCCGAAGAGCACAAATTGATTCGCTGCGTGACTCTCGTAGAGAGAGACCACTTCCGCCGCCCATTCGGGGAGTTGTGGGGTCGGGGACATGGATCAGTTGGCAACCTCGGTGTTCACCCCGCCAAGTTCGTCAGAATGCTCCCTCGTGGCAAGCGAGAACAACTCGATCCGGATTCAATCCAGCTCCCGGTCGGCCAGGTCCTGTTCATCCAGTCCGAGGAAGTGGCCGAGCTCATGCAAAAAGGTGGTTTGCACCTCCACGCGGTAGATCTCCTCATCATGATCGGCAAAGGCACGCAAGTTCTCCAGATAAAGGATGATCTGGGCCGGTAGAGATTCCATGCCCGAAATGCCATCCGGAAAGGCTTGGCCGACAAATAACCCCAAGGTATCCGGCTCGATCCCTTCCTCGACCAACTCAGGCGTCGGCGTACGCTCGTACGTGACTGGGAGTTTCTCCACATGCTTGCGCAAGACTTCGGGAAGCTGTTCGATGGTCATTTCGACGGTCTGTCGCGCCAGCTCCAGCCAGCGGGGCCAGTCGGCTCCGTCGAAAAGCGAACTCATGAGGAACTCGTTTTGCCAGCGGCCGTCTTGGCGCTCCGGCTCTGTTGGAAACGTTTCAGGGTAGCGGGGTTTTTCTCCAGAAAACTGGTGAGGTCATCCAGGCAATCCAATGTCACCTGGCTGAGATGATGTTCGATGCCCTCGATGTCCCGCTTCTGGGTCTCCTCATCCAGCTTTAGCAGGGAGAAGAAGCGGGAAAGCGTCTCGTGCCGGCTGCGGATGAAACGGGCCACCTCACGCCCTTTGTCCGTCAGGACCAGTCCACGATACTTCACGTAATCCAGATAACCCTGATCGCCGAGCTTCTGCACCATCCCGGTCACGGAAGCTTGGCGCACCTTGAGTGACGAAGCGATGTCCACCACGCGGGCGTAACCCTTCTCCTCGATGAGTTCATCGATGCGCTCAAGATAATCCTCCGCGCTCTGGCTGGGTCCGGCAGGCATGTTCTTGCGGCCAATAAAGCACTTAGCACCCGCCTGTGGCAAGCCGGAGTGTATCGATAAAAACAAAAAAGCGGAGGCCAAAGCCTCCGCTTGCACACGGAATAACTATAGTACCCTTCCGCCCTGCTAGTCCTTGGGATGAATCGTCCACATACCCGTCTGTTTGCTCAGGCTGGTATTGGTGGTCCCCAACGACTTGTTGGGCAGCATGCTCTCGGCATGACCATCCACGAAGAGGTAGTCGATGTAGCTGTTGTGATACGCCCGTGGATCCACGTACTGGATGTTGCCTGTGTTGCTGGTGGCAAAATGCACATTGGCGCTGTCAATCGTCTGGTT
>CAZRGY010000362.1:0-4829 GCA_964599715.1 uncultured Verrucomicrobiota bacterium
CGCAGGGCAAGGGCTGCGGTCCGGGCATCCTCGGGGTGTGCATCGGCGGTGATCGCGCTACCGGTTATGAATTCAGCAAGCAACAATTCCTCCGCACCATCGAGGATCGCAATCCGAATCCGGAACTGGATGCGCTGGAGCAGGACATCCTGAAGACGGCGAACGAACTCGGCATCGGGCCCATGGGTTTCGGCGGCAAAACGACCTTGCTCGGCGTGAAGATCTGCGCGGCGAACCGGTTGCCGGCATCGTTCTTTGTCAGCATCAGTTACATGTGCTGGGCCTACCGGCGTCAGGGCGTGATTCTTTCCAGCGAAGCGAAGATCGAGAAATGGCTGTATTAAGCGGAATTGCACTTTCCGTCCGTTTAGGCTTTATTAAGAGCATGTCAACGCTTCAACAGATCGAAGCCGAGGTGAAGCAGCTCTCCCAGGCTGAGCGGGATGCTTTGCGCATCTTTCTGGACAATTTGGATGAAGATGCGTTGACCTTGAAAGAGGAGTTCAAAGCCAAGCTGGATCAAGCCAAGGCCGACCTCGCCGCCGGTCAAGGCCGGGTGGTTGATGCTGCCAAGGACCGCACAGAACGGATGAAGCAGTTCTTCACGCAGTGGGACGCCACCCACGACGTGACCGTAGGCGAAACTCCCAGCCGGGCCCGGACCTATGCGGACAACCCTCGCCTTCGTTGATACCAACATTCTTTTGTATGCCGCTTCGACAAATCCGGTCGAGGTGGACAAGCAAAGAGCCGCGCGCGAGGTGCTTTCTGCCGGACCATTTGCCGTTTCCACCCAGGTGCTGATGGAGTTTTACGTCAACGCTACGCGAAAGCTAAAACCGCCGCTGACTGGCGAGGATGCCGCTAATTTCATCAAAGCCCTGATGCCAGTGCCAGTGATCGGGATGGATTTTTCACTGTTTGAGCAAGCCGTAGAAATCCATAACCGTTACCAAGTCTCCTTGTGGGATGGAGCCATCGTTGCCGCTGCTAAACAATCGGGAACCGATACGCTTTACTCCGAAGACATGTCACACGGCCAGATTTTTGATGGCGTGCAAGTCATCAACCCATTTCAACTGCCGACAACCAGTTCGACGGTCTGAACTGAGAAACCAAATTATGATCCAACTCACCGCACCTTTTACCGAAGACAAGATCCGCGCGCTCAAGGTGGGCGATGCCGTCGAGATCACAGGCACCCTTTTTACCGGGCGCGATGCCGTGCATAAGTATCTGCATGAAGGCGGCGAACTGCCCGAAGGCGTCAGTTTTAAGGACGCCATCATCTACCACTGCGGCCCCGTGGTGATGAAAGATGAGCAAGGCAAATGGAAAGTCACCGCCGCCGGTCCCACCACCTCCATCCGCGAGGAGCCTTACCAAGGGCACATCATCAAGGAATTCGGTCTGCGCGGAGTCATCGGCAAGGGCGGCATGGGCGACCGCACCCTCGCGGCGAACAAGGAAAGCGGCTGTGTGTATCTGCACGCCATCGGTGGTGCCGCGCAAGTGTTGGCCGAGTGCATCAAGTCGGTGCGAAACGTCTATTTCCTCGAGAAGTTCGGTTCCCCGGAAGCCATCTGGGAACTGGAAGTGGAGAACTTCCCGGTGGTCGTGACCATGGATTCGCACGGCGGCTCATTGCATCAGGAAGTTTTCAACAACAGCCAGGCGGAATTGGCCAAGCGGTTGTAAGAAGTTACTACCCTAGAAAAGTTTAAACCGTTGAAGCGTGAATCACGTTTCAACGGTTTTTTATTTAAGCTTTGAAATGTGTCAGGCGGTTGGCGCAGCCACTTCTTGCGGGCCTTTGCCGCCGCTCACCAAGAACAGCACGGCCATACGGACGGCGAGGCCATTGGTCACCTGTTGCAGGATGACTGACTGATCGCAATCGGCCACCTGACTGTCGATCTCCACGCCGCGGTTGATCGGGCCGGGGTGCATGATGAGCACGTCGGGCTTCATATTCTTGAAGCGCGTCTTGTTGATACCAAAGAGGCTGGTGTACTCGCCGATGTTCGGGAACATCGCTTTGCGTTGGCGCTCGTGCTGGATGCGCAGGAGATTCACCACATCCGCATCGCGGATGGCTTCCTCCAGATTCCAGGTCACCTTGCAGCCCATCTTCTCAAACACCTTGGGCACGAGTGTGGAAGGACCACAGAGGGTCACGTTCGCTCCGAGCTTGAGCAAGGCCCAGATGTTCGAGCGGGCCACGCGGCTGTAAAGGATGTCACCTAGAATCGTGACGTTCAGCCCTTCGACCTTCCCCTTTTTCTCGCGGATGGTGAATGTGTCGAGCAGAGCCTGTGTGGGATGTTCATGCGCACCATCACCGGCATTCACCACGCTGGATTTGAGGAAGCGCGAGAGGAAATGCGGCGCACCGGTGGCACTGTGACGGATGATGATGATATCCGCGTTCAGCGCTTCGAGATTGCGGGCGGTGTCTTTCAGCGTCTCGCCTTTCTTGAGGGAGGACGCTTCGGCGGAGAAATTGATGACGTCAGCGGAGAGACGTTGGGCAGCCAGCTCGAAGCTGATGCGCGTGCGCGTGGAAGGCTCCACGAAGAAGTTCACCACGGTCTTGCCGCGCAGGGCAGGAACTTTCTTGATGGCGCGCTCACCGACGGCTTTGAACGCCGTGGCGGTATCGAGCACCGTGGTGATCTCCTCCGCGGTGAGTGATTCGATGTCCAGCAGGTGAGGTTTGTTCCAGCTCATATGCGTTCCAAGTAAACGGTGTCGTCGCCCTGATCTTCTTTCAGCTTCAGTTCCACATTCTCAGCACGCGCGGTGGGAATGCTCTTGCCGACAAAGTCCGCCTTGATGGGCAGTTCGCGATGACCACGATCCACCAGCACGGCCAGTTGGATGCGCCGCGGGCGGCCCAAATCTTTCAAGGCATCCATCGCTGCACGCGTGGTGCGGCCACTGAAGAGTACATCATCCACCAGCACGACGACCTTGCCGGTGATGTCCGCCGGGATCTGCGTGGGCTGGACGTTCGGGGTGTAATTCGTGTCCAGGTCATCGCGGTAGAAATTCACGTCCAGAGTGCCGGTCGGGATCGGGTGACCGCAGATCTGTTCGAGCTGCGCGGCCAGCCGGCTGGCGAGATGCACGCCGCCGCGTTGCACGCCCACGACAATGATGTCGTTGCTGGCGTCGTTTTTCTCGGCGATTTCATGGGCCATCCGGCTCAGCGTGCGCTGGAGGGCGGCCGGGTTCATGATGATGAGGCGCTCAGGCATGGTACAAGAAAAAGGGCCAGCTGGAGATCAGCAGGCCCGGAAAGTAGTTATTAAAATTCATGGTCATTCCTTGGCAGCCTCACAGGACCGCCTTAAAGGAAAAAGTCAGACTCAAAGACCTTCAGGCGCCGTTCGATTGACGGGCTTTTCGCCACTTGGACCGATGATGGATGATCCAATCGGTCAAGGCCCGTTCAAAGCCGATATCATACCCGGCCTTCTCGGACTCAATCCACTTGTGCCTAAGGATCTCTTCGCGCTCTGCCTGAAACTCGCGGTATAGCGACGAGTTCTTCAGCAGATCGTTAACGCCTGCGGCGGTCTTTGTCTCGGTGGACATACTCGCTATCAATAATTCAGCGTCGAAATGTTGACCGAATGTAACACTAAACCCTTTGATGACAACCCTGAATTTAGGGTGAGTAATGCTACGTAGGACCTTCTGTTAGTCCTTGCTAATCAAGGTCAACCGAGTTGCTCGTGCAGCTTTCTAGCCACCTCCAAGAACGCCTGCCCTGGTGGCTTATCTGAGAGCGACATGGCCACGGGCACGCCTTGGTCGCCGCCTTCACGGATTTCCGTGAAGATCGGAATCTCGCCAAGGAACGGGATATTCAGCCGCGCAGCCTCTCCGCGACCACCGCCATGGCCAAAGATCTCCACCCGTTCCCCATTCGGTGTGGTGTAGTAACTCATGTTCTCCACGATACCCAAAAGCGGCACATTGACCTTTTGGAACATCGAGATGCCCTTGCGCACAACACCGAGGGAAGCCTCTTGAGGAGTCGTGACAATGACGCCGCCATCCAAGGGTGCCGTCTGACAAAGCGAGAGCTGGGCATCACCCGTGCCGGGAGGCAGATCGACGAGCAGGTAATCCAGCGTGCCCCAATCCACCTGGCTGAAGAATTGTTGGATGGTCTTTTGGATCATCGGTCCGCGCCAGATGACCGGCTGATCCGGGTCCAGCAGGAAGCCCATGCTCATGAGCTTCACGCCATGGTTATACAGCGGCACCAGTTTCTCATCCGGGCTCACAATGGGGCGCTCATTCACGCCCATCATCAGCGGGATGCTCGGACCGTAGATATCGCAATCCAGCAGGCCGACTTCCAGGCCCAGCTTCGCCAGCGCGCAGGCGAGATTCGCCGAGCAGGTGGATTTACCCACCCCGCCCTTGCCGCTCGCCACGGCCACGATGCGTTTGATGCCCGGCACTTTGTTCGGACCGGCGGCGACATTGCCACCGGGAGCACCTGCAGGTGATGCACCGGGCGCGGGACGCACATCCACATGCACCATGCGGATATCCGGCAGGGCTTGCAGAATCTTCGTGGACTCCGCCTTGATCTGCGCAGCGGCGTCCGCGTTGTTCCCGGTGAGTTGCATGGCCACGTGGATCGCGCCATTGCTCACCGCCACCTGTTTCACGAGGCCAAACGAAACGATATCGCGCGAATAGCCGGGATACTTCACGGCCTTCAACGCTTCCAAAATGTCATTCTCAGTCACCATGTTCGTCCGGCTACTGTGTGGGGAGATGCGCTGGGGCGCAAGAGGGAGAATTGA
>CAZRGY010000363.1:0-4825 GCA_964599715.1 uncultured Verrucomicrobiota bacterium
AGGTCATCGATGCGCGCACCAATTATACGGTGGTCACCAACTACGCGCCGATCATCGTGGATTGGGAATTGAGGTTGTTCCTTGCGGATACGAACGTGACCACGTTCCGTCTGGACAACGGTATCGACTTCCTCGGTACGATCGCTGGTGGCACGGTGCAATATTTCGTGATCAATGCGCCGATGACGGCATCGAGTGCGGCGAACACCTTGACGGTCACTTCTGGTGCCGGGGCGACGGGCTTGAGCCTGTTCTATGATCCTTCGGCACCGCCGAGTGCGTTGTCAGGCACTGCCTTGCTGAACAATATCACGACCACGGGATTGAAGACGCTGGATCTGACTTCATCACCTCTGCTGGTGCCGGGTCAGCGTTATTTCCTGGCCGTGAGCAATAGCAATCCTTCTACGGTGGTGAGTGAGTATACCCTGAATGTGACGTTTGACAGCAGCGCGACGACCTACCTGGCATCTGGAGCAACGCAGGGTGGAAACTTCGCCAGCTCACCTAGCATCTATCAAGCTTACCAGTTCGTCATCCCGGCCGCTGATAATTATGCCACGTTCGAACTGCTGAACCTCACGGGGGATGTGAAGGTGCGTCTGCGGCGCGGTCAGCCGGTGCAAGAGGGTGCATACGATGTGGAAGCGGTGTTCACGGGGACTGATCGTGGAATCATCCCGCTTGAACCGACGGTGGCGATGCCGAATGTGTCGGGTTTCTGGTATGCGTTGGTGGAATCGTTGAGCGGGCCGGATACGAGCTATCAAGTGCGGATACGGCCGATCAATAAGGCGCCCGTATTGGCCTCGATACCGAGCAGTTCTGTGCTGGAGGGCAATTTGTTCTCAGTGCAGGCCAGCGCCTCGGACGTCGACCAGCCGGCGAATGTGCTGACCTATTCCTTCAGCTCGGCCGTGCCGACGGGCATGACGATCGATTCCGTGACCGGAGCCATCAGTTGGGTGCCGACGGAGGCGCAAGGACCGGGTATCTATGATATCACGGTCCGGGTGACAGATGATGGTTACCCGGTGTTCTATGCGGAACAGGGTTTCCAAGTCTCCGTGATGGAAGTGAATTCGGCTCCAACCCTGACCGCGGCCGTCTTGCAGGCAAGCGAGGGGACATTGTTTGCTCCGGTGATCCAGGCGAGCGATGCTGATCTGCCGGCCAATACGCTGACCTTCTCGCTGGTGAGCGGACCTACGGGGATGACCATCGATGCCAACTCCGGCCAGATCAATTGGACTCCGGATGAGAGCATGGGTGGCCAGTCGGTGCCCTTTACTGTGCGGGTATCTGATGGTGTGGTGGCCGTGAGCCGGGCTTACAGCGTGCAGGTGAGCGAATCCAACAGCGCTCCGGTGTTCGGCAACATACCGGCGCAGTCGGTCAATGAGTTGTCGCCTCTGGTGCTGACGGTCCAGGCCACGGATGCGGATATACCGGCGAACACCTTGGTTTACCAGTTGGTCGGCGATGTGCCGTCCGGGTTGCAGATCGACACAACTACGGGCCAGATCATCTGGACCCCGACCGAGGCGCAAGGCCCGGGCAATTATGAAGTGACAGTGGAAGTCAAAGACAACGGGGTACCTTCCTTGGCGGCGCAGAAGACCATCAGCATCTCGGTGCTGGAGGTGAACGAAGCGCCGACCATCACCTCGATCCCGGCGCAGACGGCAGTGGAGATGGCGTTGTGGAGCTATCAAGTGCAGGCCACCGATGTGGATTTGCCGGCGAATACGCTTAGTTACAGCCTGCCTGCCAAGCCGACGGGTATGACCATCTCGGCGACCGGTTTGATCGAGTGGACGCCTGCGGAAAATCAAGGGCCTGCAACTTACGCCGTGACGGTGGTGGTGACGGATAATGGCAGCCCGGCGCGGGGTGCCTCACGTAGTTTCAATATCACGGTGAGCGAGGCGAATACGCCGCCGACATTGAATGCCATCGCGGATGTGTCCGTGGATGAGCAGACTTCACTGGCGTTGCAAGCCGTGGGCGCGGATAGCGATACGCCGGCCCAGACGCTGACTTATCGGTTCACCGGGACAGTTCCGGCCGGACTGTCGATCAATGCCACCTCGGGGGCGATCAGTTGGAGTCCGTCCGAGGCGCAAGGCCCGGCGAGCTATCCGGTGACGGTGGAAGTGAGCGACGGGGTGGCGACGGCCAGCCGCAGCTTCACCATCACGGTGAACGAAGTGAACCTGGCCCCGACCTTGGGTATCGTGCCGAATGTGACGGTGACGGAGGGGCAGACCGTGCGCCTCGTGGTCACCGGTTCGGATGCTGATCTGCCGGCTCAGACATTGACTTACAGCCTGGATGCGGGTGCTCCGGCTGGAGCGACGATCGATGGCAGCACGGGTGCGTTTGAGTGGGCGACCACGGAAGACTCCCCGAACAGCAACAGCCTGACCGTGCGTGTCACGGATAACGGGGTGCCGCCGAAGAGTGCCACTCGCACGTTCACCATCACGGTGAATGAGGTGGTGACGAATGTGGTGGACTTGGCCTCCGGTGAGGCGGTGACGAATACGACCCGCTATGCGGACAGTATCGTGGCTGATATCTACCGGCTCAATGTCAGCACCCAGCCAGCCAAGCTGTTGTTCGAGGCATTTAACCTAAGTGGTAATGGTGACCTCTTGGTGCGCCGTGGGGCGCATCCGACCCTGACAGAATTCGATTACAGCAGTGTGCTTGCTGGAACTTCACGCGAACAGGTGGTGGTGACGACGAACGAGACGTTGCTGAACCTGACGGGTGAGTGGTTCGCCACGGTGGTGAACCGTGAGAGCACGAACATCGTTTACAGCATCTCGGGCACGATACCGGTGGCGGTGACGGGCGGGGCGATCCTCGTGAGCACGGAAGGTATCATGGTGGAACCCCCGACCTTCAACACGGGTAGTGGCACACCAGAGTTCTCGTGGACGACGGTGCAGGGCGAGCAGTATCAGGTAGAAGTCTCCACCAATCTGGTGAACTGGACGCCGCTGACCAGCGTGGTGGTGAACGGAACCACGGCGACCTTTACCGACCCGACACCTTACACGGATTCGTTGCAACGGTTCTACCGGATCCGACAATTGCCGCAGTAGGATTTCCTCCTGTGTGTTCAGGGGCGTTCCCGGGTGGGAACGCCCTTTTCTTTTATGTTGTGCAGGGGAAGGGGATGCCGCAGTGGAGAACATTGACAATGGGGGCGGCAAGCGTGAGGCTGAGGGCGGTAAACGTGCGCTTCTTTTTGACCGCCACTATCACTGGGCGGAAATCCCCTAGCACCAGTCTCGCTGTCGGAAATGCCCCGTTGCCCTTGATACATGAAAAGCGGTCCGAAGAATCCAACTAAAGAGCTCTACAACCAGTTGCGCCGGCTCTCGTGCGAGCAATTGTGGACAGAGGAAGTGCCGCGCTTTGACCAAGGCACGCCGGCGGAACGTCTGGCCCGGGTGGCGTTGATCCGTGCGGTGGGGGTGGTGTTTTCCGAGCAGGGAACGATGGTGCAGAAGGAGCAGATACGCCCTTGGTTGCGTGCTTTGCTGCAGGACCCGGAGGAGAAAATCCGGCGCTATGCCATGACGGCATTGCCCAAGATCGGTGCCGGAGCCGGGGAAGAATCGGAACTGCTTGCCTTGTTGCGCCAGACCACGACGGAACGCGAAAAGAAGTTTCTCGGCCAGACTCTCGCCAAGATCGGCGGAGAGGCGACGCTGGAAGTCGTGGGTTCGGAAGAAAGCGGTGCGCTCTCGCAAGCAGCCCTGAAGATCAAGGCCGGGCTTGCCCGGAGCCAAAGCCCCAGCAGCATCCGGTTGGACCATACGTTGACGTCATTTCAAGGGCTGCTCATCCATCTGCATGGAAGGCGGGGACTGGAGCAGTTCATGCGGGCGGAAGTGGAGAAGTATCTGAAGCGGAATACGAAGTTCCGCATCACCGATGTCCGCAGCGGTCTGGTGGCACTCGCGGCCCGGGCCCCGTTCGCGCTGAAAGATATCTATGCGCTGCGTTGCTTTGGCACGGTGGGTTTTGTGCTGGGCACCGAGAACGAGCCGGAAGAGGCGGATTCGCTGGAAGCCTTGGCCCAGATCATCGCCTCGCCGCGGACGCAAAAGATACTTACGACTTTTACTGAAGGTTCACTGCGTTACCGGCTGGATTTCGTGGCGCTCGGGCATCAACGGGGAACGGTGAAGGCGTTGGCGAGCCGGGCGTTCACCCTGTGTCCGGAGATATTGAACGATCCCAATGAAGCACCGTGGACGGTGGCCATCCATCCGCGAGGCCGTGGGCGATTGGTGGAACTGAGCCCGAAACTTTCACCAGACCCACGCTATGTGTATCGGCAGCAGGATGTGCCGGCAGCCTCGCATCCGCCACTGGCAGCGTGCATGGCGCTGCTGGCTGGGCAGCAGGAGGGGGAGGTCATCTGGGACCCGTTCTGCGGCTCGGGCGTCGAGTTGATCGAGCGCTCCTTGAAAGGGGGCGTGAGCGCACTGCATGGCACAGACTTAAGCGAGATGGCGATCGGTATCGCCGAGCGCAATATCGCGGCGGCCAATCTCAAAGGGGTCACTCCAAGTCTGGCCTGTAGCGACTTCCGGGATTATGCGAAGGGGGCACTGGGGCCGAACAGTGTAGACCTGGTCATCTCGAATCCGCCGATGGGAAAACGGGTGCCGATCCCGAACCTGCGCGGGCTTATCTACGATCTGATCGATGTGGCGGCCATGGTCTTGCGACCGGGCGGACGATTGGTTTTTGCGAATCCTCTGTATCTGGATAATCCGAACCGGTCATTGAGATTGGAGAC
>CAZRGY010000364.1:0-4816 GCA_964599715.1 uncultured Verrucomicrobiota bacterium
CCACCTCACCCGGATTCCAGGCCGTGACGATGTGGCGCCGGCTGTCCGGGTTCTTCTTGATCTGCTCGATGACCTGATCGATCTGGTTGATGGAGCGGCCATCGGTCGTGCGCCAGTCGCACCATTGCGCACCATAGACGCGGCCAAGGCTGCCATCTTCCTTGGCCCACTCATCCCAGATGGTGACCCCGTTCTCGCGCAGATAACGGATGTTTGTCTCCCCCTTCAGGAACCAGAGCAGCTCATGGATGATGGATTTGAGGTGCGTCTTCTTGGTGGTGACCAGCGGGAAACCTTCCCGCAGATCGTAACGCGCCTGCGCGCCGAACAGGGAATATGTTCCCGTGCCGGTGCGGTCACCTTTGAATTTGCCCTTCTCGAGGACCAGCTTGAGCAGTTGCAGATATTGGACCATAGCGCCGAATTCAGTGCGCCCAAGGTTACGACGTGGCCCAAAAATAGCAAAGAATTCTGACGACTTTGCGTGCCCATTTTACCGGTTCATTCTCCGGCCTGATTTTAAGCGATCAACTCCTTGATCACCTGCCCGCCGAACTGGCTGATCTGCTTGAAGCGGCCACCATGGAAGTAAGTCAGCTTGTTGTCATCCAGACCGAGCAGGCGCAAGAGCGTCACATGGACATCGCGGACGTGATGCACGTTCTCCACCGCCTTGTAACCAGTCTCATCCGTGGTGCCGATGGTATGCCCCGCCTTCACCCCGCCACCGGCCAGCCAGATAGTCATGGCGTGCGGATTATGATCCCGCCCATAAGCCGTACCACCACGCACGCCGTTATCCGGTGAGCGCCCGAATTCGCCGCACCACACGATGAGCGTGCTGTCGAGCAGACCGCGTTCCTTCAAATCTTTGATGAGCGCGGCGATGGGCTGGTCCACATTGCGCACGAGATTTCCATGCGCGCGCTCGATGTAATCGTGGCTGTCCCACGTGCCCGCATAAAGCTGGATGAACCGCACGCCCTTCTCCACCAACCGGCGCGCCAGCAGACATTTGCGACCGAAGGCATCCGTCGCATCATTGCCGATGCCATACATCTCCTTCATCTTCGCGTCTTCCTGGCTCAGGTCGATCAGTCCCGGCACCTGCATCTGCATGCGGAAGGCCAGTTCGTAATTCTCCATGCGCGCCGCGAGTTCGTCATGCCCGGGATGCTGCGCCGCGTGGCCCTGATTCAACTTCGCCAACAGATCCAGATTCTCACGCTGATGATCTGCCGTGATCCCTTTGGGCGGTTGCAGATCGAGGATGGGCGACCCTTTCGCGCGCAAGGGCGTGCCTTGAAAACTCGCAGGCAAGTAGCCGTTGCTCCAATTCGCCGCCCCACCTTGCGGATACGACACCTCCGGCAACACGATGAATCCCGGCAGGTTTTGGTTCACTGTGCCCAAGCCGTAATTGACCCACGCACCCAATCCCGGATCGCCACCGAACCGGTTCCCGGTGTTCATCTGGTACATCGCCGTGGGATGATTCACCGAATCGACCTGGCAACCGCGGTAGAAGCAGATGTCATCCGCCACCTTTGCCAGATGTTCCCAATTCTCCGCGATATCCGCCCCGCTTTGACCCGCCTTCTTGAAATTGAACGGGCTCTTCACGTAGTAGCGTTTGCCGCTCTCCATGGCGGACTTCATCTTGCCCTCACGCACGAACTCCTGCAGGTGCAGCTTCTCCAGCGTCGGTTTGGGATCAAAGGTGTCGATGTGTGAAGGACCGCCTTCCATCATGAGGAAGATGCAGCTCTTCGCCTTCGCCGGGAAATGACCGTCCTTCGGCGCTAGCGGTCCGGGGGGTTTTTCCGCCGCCACGAGTTCATTCGCCATCATGGCGCTGAACGCCACGCTGCCGATGCTCGCCCCGAGCGAATAGAGGAAGTCTCGGCGCGTATGACTGGAGAACGCGCGAGCGCCGGGCATGCAGGGAAAGTAGGGGTGTTTCATGGTCAGAATCCAGATCAGGTAAAGATGTCCTTCACCACGTTACCAGAGACGTTGGTGAGGCGGAAATTGCGACCGCCGTAGTTGAAGGTGAGCTTCGTGTGATCCAGTCCCAGCGCGTGCAGGATTGTCGCGTGCCAGTCGTGGATGTGAACGGGTTTCTCGACGGCCTTGTAGCCGATGTCATCGGTCGCACCGTAGGCCAGGCCGCCGCGCACGCCGCCGCCGGCCATCCAGATGGAATAGCCCTTGTGATTGTGATCGCGACCGTCGAAACCCTGGTTGTAGGGCGTGCGTCCGAATTCCCCGGCCCAGATCACCAGTGTGTCCTTGAGCAGGTCGCGCTGCTTGAGATCGGTGAGCAGCGCGGCGATGGGCTGGTCGGTCGCGGCGCAAGATTTCGCGAGCGAATCCTTGAGCAGGTTGTGGTGGTCCCAATGCACGGACGAGGTGATCTCGATGAAGCGCACGCCCGCCTCGGCGAGCCGCCGCGCGAGCAGGCATTGCCGCGCGAACTGGTCCTGCCCGTTGCCGATGCCGTAGAGCTTGCGCACCGACTCCGGCTCGGCGCGCATATCAAGCACCCCGGGCACTTCATCCTGCATCCGGAACGCCAGTTCAAACGATTCGATCGCGCCTTCCACCTCGGGATGATGCACGTCGCGCGCGAGCTTGTGCTCGTTCAAGCCACGAATCAGATCCAGTTGGGCGCGTTGGAGCGGGCGTGGAAGGTTGGCATTCGCGATGTTCCGCATCGGCGGGCCGGGCTCGGCGTCAATCTTCATCAGTTGCGCGTAAAGATCGGGCAACTGGCTCGCGCCGAGTTTGGTGCCCTGACAGGCGGAAGGAAGAAACGCGCTGCCGTAATTGCGCGCGCCGCCGTTGTCTGCCGGCGGATTGAGGGTGATGAAACCCGGCAGGTTCGCGTTCTCGCTGCCGAGCCCGTAAAGCGTCCATGCGCCGAGCGACGGGCGTACGAACTGGAAGCTGCCCGTGTGCATCTGCCCGAACGCCTGCGCGTGGTTCGGCAGGTCGGTGTGCATCGAGTTGATCACGCAGAGGTCGTCGGCGTGCCTGGCGAGCTGCGGATACACGTCGGCAATCCACAGGCCGGACTGGCCGTGCTGTTTGAACGGATGCACCGGGCCGAGCAGCTTCGCCCCGGCGGCGTCGCGGCTCAGGGTTGCGGACTGGCCGCTGCGTTTGATCAACTCCGGCTTGTAATCGAACAGATCCACATGCGAAGGCCCGCCCCTCATGCAGAGGAAAATGACCCGCTTGGCACGCGGGGCGAAATGCGTGGGTTTGGGCGCGAGCGCGTTTCCCTTGGCCGCCGCCCCATGCGCCAGCGCGGCGAAGGCGAGGTAGCCAAAGCCGGAGGACAACGACTTTAACGCGTCCCTTCGGGAGATGAGCGGTGATGGATTCATAGTCAGTCGATGTTGCGAAACTCCGCGCTGGCCAGCAGCGCCTGGCAGTAGGCGGACCAAATCTTCAATTCATCCGGCGCGGTTTCACCGGTCTGCGCGCGGGCCTTCTGGAAATACTCCTCCGCCAGCTTCATCTCGGCGGCATCCGGCGGGCGGTTGAAGCAGAGGATGAATGCCCGGCGGATTTGCGCGGATGCACCGGTGGCTTCACGGCTCACCCGGTGTGCCAGGGCGGTGGCGCGATCCTGCACCCACTGGTTGTTCATCAGGTAAAGCGCCTGCACGGGCACGTTCGTCACCTCGCGTTCACCAGTCACCAGGCTCGGCTCGGCGAAGTCAAACAAGCCAAGCACATCCGGCAACCGGTCACGGATGACGGGCAGATAAACCGAGCGACGAAGCGAGCCATCAAGGTCGGCGGGCACGGCCTTGTTGAAACCGATGAGCGAGATGGATTGTCCGCCAAGTTCCGCCACGAGCGAGCCGGGCCGGCGCGAGGTGTCGAGCTGTCCGGACGCGGCGAGCATCGAATCGCGGATCACCTCGGCGTCGAGCCGACGCTTGTTCGCACGCCAGAGGAAATGGTTGTCCGGGTCTTTCTCGAACGCATCCGCGTGAAACGTCGAGGCTTGCCGATACGCCCGCGACAGCACGATCTCGCGCACGAGCTTCTTCACCGACCAGCCGCCGTCCACAAACTTCAGCGCGAGATGATCGAGCAACTCGGGATGCGTGGGCCGCTCGCCGGTGAAGCCGAAATTGTCCGGTGTGCGCACGATGCCCGCGCCGAAAAGATGCCGCCACACACGGTTCGCCATCACGCGCGCGGTGAGTGGATGCTGCGGACTGGTCAGCCATTGCGCGAATTCCAACCGCCCGCTCTGGTCCTCCGGCGGCTTCGGTGCGCCGCTGATCTCGATCACCCGCGGGAAGCCGCGTTCGACTGTCTTCGTCGGGCGCGTGATCTCGCCGCGCTCCAGCAGGCGCGCGTCGCGAACCTTGTCCGCCTCCAGCGCGCCCATGCAGAGCGGCAGCGCCCGGCCCTCGTCATCCACCGTCTCAAGCTGCCCCTCGATGCCGCCGCGCGACCAGTAAATGCGGATGGCGTTGCGCAGCATGTCATAGCCTTCACCGCTCAGATCCTTCTTTTCGGCCATCGCCTGTTTCACCCGCGCCTGCCCCGCTTTCTCTTCCTCGTCGAGTTTCGCGAGTTGCGCCTTCAAGTCCGCCACTTTTTTGGCCCCGATGGACTTGTTCGGGATCAATTGTCCTGGCAGCGCCGGCAGCCGGATGAGATCGCCGCCGTTGTTGTTCTCCGAATCTATCCACGTGCCGAAATGCGTCTTCGTGCTTTGGAAGATGCCGGCGAGCGCGTAGTAGTCCTCCATCGCGAACGGGTCGCTCTTGTGATCATGGCAGCGCGC
>CAZRGY010000365.1:0-4815 GCA_964599715.1 uncultured Verrucomicrobiota bacterium
AAAAGTTTGTCCAATACAACGTGCAAAATTCGTCTAGTTTTATTACTTTTTTACTTGTATTGCTAATTTTAAAGGACGTTCCACCGTCAGCCTTCTGTTTGGTTATTTTTATACCAACAAGTATCGGCTCATCTTCCTCGAAGGAAAAAATCAAACCACCCAGAAAAGCAAGCAATGCGAATCCAAATATTTGTTTAAATGTAATATTTCTTTTCACTTCCAGTTCAACAAATGGCTCACAGGCCCATAGGCTGCATCGGATATCCTCAAGCCTCTGCCTTTCCGCCAACCCCGTCAAGCCGCCCATCCTTCTCGCCTCTCCTGTTCGCGTATTTCGCTTGGTTCGTGATCCTTCTTCTCACCCATCTTGATGTCTTATCTACTTCTTCATCAGCTCAGAGATTCTTGCCGATGCCCCCGCCAAGATCGGTGCCCCGTGGGCAAATAAAGCGTTCTCAAACGGCTCCTCTGCCAACCGTCGCAAAGACTTCCTCAGCGCAACTTGATCCTGGCAATACTTCTCCGGCAACACATCAAAACCAAACTTCGGCAGATTGAAAATAGCGTCACCCAAAACCACGAGCGAACGCTCCCGCCAACGAAAAGCGACTTCCCCACCTGCTCCACCCTCAAGGGATGAAATCTCCCAAGGCCCAATTTTTCCAATCCCAGCTTTCCATCTCCGCACGCCGGATAAGCTGATATCCGCTTTCTCCTCGATCCATACGGGTGCCTGCATCTGTTCACTCCAGACCGCCGCCGCCCGTTCATGATTCTCGTTGGTCAAAAAGATGGCTGCGACTTTTTGCTTATCCAAAAGCCGACGCATAGGCTCGGCGGCTAAAGGAATTGGATCAAAGATATAGAGTTGATCTTCAGCCATAACCGCATGCGAAGTCAGCTCCACCTTGTGTTCCCCAGAAAAGCATTCCCACCGAAAGACGCCGGGTAAAATCTCCTGAACTTCTGTGGCTTCTACGCTCATCACTGGATCAGCATCAATCGTGGACACCCGGTGCGCTCAATTGCTGGCCGTTATGCTGCGTGCCGATGCTGAGGAGATACGGCACCGCCTGCTTGGCCCATTCATCCGGCGATGGATAAGAAGCAGCGGAACCGCCAAAACAACTGCGCAACATCTCCGTATTGATGATGCCAGGATTCAAAGCCACCGCCGATAAGCCTTCAGGCAACTCCTGTGCAAGCGCCTGAGTCAGCCCCTCGATGGCCCATTTGGTCGCGCAATAGGGAGCGACTTCTGGTGAGGTAGAGCGTCCCCAGCCTGAACTCCAGTTCACGATGACACCCCGCCCCCGCTCCATCATATCCGGCACGAAATGACGGAGGACATTGGTGACGCCTTTGATATTGATATCGATGACTTGCGAAAACTCCTCGGCCGAGATTCCCCAAAGCGGTGCGCTACGATTGATGACAGCGGCATTGTTCAGCAAAAGATCCGGCGCACCCGCGTGCTCCAGACAACGGATCGTCCAGTCTTTCACGGCCACATCATCCGTCACATCGACCACCGCGAAATGGTGCGGCGGGCCATAGGTCTTGCAAAGTGCTTCCACCTGTTCCTCTGAGCGGCCACAACCCATGACAGTATGACCGTGCCAGATGAATTCATCCACCATCGCCCGCCCCAATCCACGGGTCGCACCAGTGATGACCACTACTTTGCGTTCTGCTTTTGCCATAGCTTGAGCACAATGTTCGTTTCAATTTTGCATTCCGCAAATATAATTCCGCTGTGAGCGTCATCACCTTGACCACTGATTTTGGCACAGAAGACTGGTTTGTCGGCACGATGAAGGGTGTCATCCTCGGGATCGCGCCCAAAGCCCACCTGGTCGACATCACTCACGCAATCGCTCAAGGTGATCTCCGCGGTGGAGCCTTTGCGCTCATGGCGGCTGCACCCTACTTCCCCAAGGGAACCATCCATGTAGCAGTGATAGACCCAGGCGTGGGCAGTGAGCGACGGGCACTGGCGGTCAAAACCGACCGCGCGATCTTTATTGGACCGGACAATGGAGTGCTATGCTGGGCATTGCGCGATCAGAGAATCCACAGCGTGCGTGAGATCACCAACGAGGACTTATTCAGGCATCCAGTCAGCCGGACATTTCACGGACGTGATATCTTTGCTCCCACTGCAGCGCACTTGGCTGCGGGGCGGAAGTTCTCTCAAGTGGGTCCAGAAGTAAAAGATTGGGTGCCTTTGCCCTGGCCGGTAATCCAGAAAACAAAAAACCGGCTCACCGGAGAAATCCTCTACATCGACCATTTCGGGAACGCCATCACCAACCTGTCCGCTGACCTGCTCCCTGAATCTCGCTGGCAAGCAGCCAGCGTCAGCATTAAACGCCGCAAGCTCGGAGTTCCTCACAATAACTATGCATCCGTCAAAGCGGGAGCTCCGCTGGCGATCATAAGTTCCTCTGGATTCTTGGAGATAGCAGTGAGGAATGGCTCGGCGGCAGGACTGCTAAAACTAAAGCTCGGTGACACCGTCACCGTTTCAGTCCCGCGGCTTGAAGGTTGATAGCTTGGCCAGCTTCTCCCAAAGCTCTTTTTCCTCGTCGGTGATCTTGGGCGGCATCTTGATACCCGCCACCACGTAGAGATCGCCGGGAGTACCATCTTTCACCGGCAAGCCTTTGCCCCGCACGCGCAACTTCTGACCGTTGTTCATTCCAGCGGGGATCTTGATGGAAACTTTTCCATGCAGTGTCGGCAGATCAACATTGGTCCCGAGAACGGCTTCCCAAGGGGCCAACTCCAGTTCATAGACCAAGTTGGAGCCCTCCACCGTGAAATCAGGATGCCGCGCGAAGCGCACATTCAGATACAGATCACCCGCCGGACCTTGACCCTGCCCCGCCTCACCTTTGCCGGATAAGCGCAGTTTTTGACCGTCTCGAACACCGGCAGGCACTTTGACCTGATAACTATCGGCCTTGGCGACATAGCCTTCACCGCGACATTGCGGACAGGCTTGCTGATTCGCGATACCGCTGCCATGACACACCGGACACGGCACATTGCGGCGCATGTTCACCGTTCGCACCGAGCCGTGCATCGCCTCTTCCAGTGTGACCATGATATCCGCCTCCAGATCGTCGCCACGCAGGGAAGCTCCCCGGCCAGCAAAACCACCGGCATTGCGGAAACCAGAACCGGCATTATGTCCCCCGCCGCTGAAGAACTGCTCAAAGAAATCACTGAAGCCCGTCCCACCATAATGGAACTCGAAATCTTCTGGGTTCATCCCGCCACTACTGCTACGGCTACGGCGTTGACCGGCTCCACCCCAACCCGGCGGTGGACGGAAATCAGCCCCTTGCTTCCAATTCGCTCCCAGTTCGTCGTATTTCTTACGCTTCTCGGGATCGCTCAGGACTTCGTAAGCCTCGTTGATCTCTTTGAATTTGCTCTCCGATGTCTTTTTGTCCTTGGCGACATCAGGGTGATGCTCCCGCGCCAGCTTGCGGAATGCTTTGCGCAATTCGTCTGCCGTGGCGGTGCGTGACACCCCCAACACCTGATAATAATCCTTATACTCCACTGCCATATCCCTACCGTTTCAAATACCTGATCTGTTAATCTATTCTCGAAGCCCGGGGCTTCCTATCCGTCATTACAGATAATGTATAATCCGGTGCACCTCTACTCCAATCTTGCGACAAATTTATCAAAAAGAAACGGCAGCGCCGTCAGGAAGACCGGCACTGCCGCAACTTAGTAACCACGCACACAATCACTTCTTGCTCTCATCCACCACGAGGAACCGGCTGCCACCATTGAACCAGATGTGCAACAGGATCTTCTTGGAGGAAATCTCACCACTGAGTTTCACCGCCTCATCCGCGTTCTTCACCGCCTTTTTGTCGATGCTCATGATGACCGCACCGGCGCGCAGACCATCGCGGAAAGCGGGTGAATCCGGATCCACATTGGTCACTAAGGCTCCCTGGATATTGTTCGGGATGCCGAACTGCCGGCGGGTCTGGTTATCCAGATCACCCACCTCGACACCTTCCAAGGCGTCTTCCCGCGGCCCAGGTTCAGCCTTGCCGTTCGGCATCAGGGCAGCACTTTCGGTGGAAGGCAGTTCGCCAAGCACCACATCCAAGGTCCTCTCTTTGCCCTCGCGTATGAACTTCACCGGCACCTTGGTGCCCGGGGCAGTCTGGGAGGACAACAGGCGGAGCTCGTTATCGTCACTCACCTTGCGGTTGTTGAACTCAAGGATCACATCGCCTTCCTTCAATCCAGCCTTGGCGGCAGGCGTGCCAGAAACCACTTGGGCGACCAAGGCACCGTTCTGGGACTTCAGGTTAAAGGCTTTGGCCAAATCAGGAGAGATCGGTTGCGGCAAGAGGCCCATGTAGCCGCGCACCACTTTGCCACCGTCGATGAGGCGCTCCATCACGAAGCGGGCCATGTTCACCGGCACCGCGAAACCGATGCCTTGGTTGCCACCGCTGCGGCTGAAGATAGCGGTGGGCACACCTACCAAGCGGCCTTCGGCATCTACCAGAGCGCCACCAGAATTGCCCGGGTTGATGGACGCATCCGTCTGGATGAAATCCTCGTAGCCGACGATACCCAAACCGCGACGTTGCGTCGCGCTCACGATACCCATCGTCACTGTCTGGCCGACACCGAACGGATTGCCGATAGCCAGCACCACATCGCCGACTTCCAGGTTATCGCTGCTCGTCATCGTGATGGCGGGCAAACCCTTGGCCTCGATCTTCAAGATGGCGATATCCGTCTTTTCATCCTTGCCGATGACCGTGGCGA
>CAZRGY010000366.1:0-4807 GCA_964599715.1 uncultured Verrucomicrobiota bacterium
GTTTTAGGGAAATCCGATGGCGGAATTGCCGTTTTGTGGCATCCTATCCATTGCTGGCAACTTCGTTGCCAGCAAAAGGAGGCTGGAGAGAGCGGGCTGAGTTCATAGCCCATTCTGACCACCCATTAAAACAGATGAAGACGGAGGAATTGTGGACGTCGGAGGAGGCGGAAAGGCTTAATGCATACGCGACCGTAGCGATATGTATGGCCGAAACTTTTTGACTGACTGCGCCGTCTAAGAGAAAGTCATAATATGTCCAACAAGATTACTGCCATGAACCGGCGATACTTTCTGAAGGCCGCCGGGGTCACGCTCGCCCTGCCCTTGATGGAGTCGCTCTCGCAGCGGGTGCTGGGTGCTGGCATCTCCGTGGGCACGCAGGCGGGTGCCGCCGTGAAGGGAACGCGCCCGACGCGCATGGTGTGCATCGGCAATATGTTGGGCTTCTATCAACCATCTTTCTGGCCCAAGAACACCGGCACGGGCTATGACCTGCCCCAGCTCCTGCAACCGCTCGCGCCGCATCAAAAGGATTTCACCCTGTTCTCGGGATTGGACCATGGCCATAAGGGTGGCCACTTCGCCATCCACTCCTACCTGAGTGGTGTGCGGACAATGGATGCCAAGGGCATGCCGGAGGGCAATATCACCATCGACCAACGGGCGGCCGAGACCATCGGTGGCGCCACCCGGTTCCCTTCCCTCGCCATCGGCTCGGAGGATGGCATCCACGGCGGCTGCCTGATGTCTTGGACACGCAGTGGCACACGGGTGCCGCCCATCCCCGGACCGCGTGAGCTGTTCCGCAAGCTCTTCGTCACAGATAACGCCAACGATCTCGCCCGCACCACGGACCGGCTCGAACTCCAAGGCTCCATCCTCGATGCCGTGAACGGCGATGCCAAATCGCTCAAGCATCATCTCGGCAAGCGGGACCAGGAGAAGTTGGACGAATATTTCACCTCGGTGCGCGACGTGGAGAAGCAGCTAGAACTCAGCAAACAGTGGTCACACGTGCCCAAACCGAATCCCGGCATCCCGGAACCGCCGAACACCGGGTTCGTCTCGGATCTCCCGATGATGTATGACCTCCTGACGCTTGCGTTGCAGACGGATTCCACGCGCATCGCCACCTTCGAGATCGCCGGCGGTTTCGAGGCTTCCGCATTCGGTTTGCGGAAAGATTATCACGCGCTCTCGCATCACGGTCAGGTGCAGGAGAACATCGATGGGTTGCTCAAGCTCGAGCAGTATCAGATGGACCAGTTCGCCCGGTTCCTCGCCAAGATGAAATCCATCGAGGATGGCGACGGCACATTGCTGGATCATTCCATGGTGTTGTTCGGCAGCGGTATGGCGAACGCGAATGCCCACACGAATGTCAACCTGCCCATCATCCTCGCGGGTGGCGGTTTCCAACACGGCGAGCACAAGGCTTATCCGAAGACCGGCCTGAACAAGCAGCCGCTCTGCAATCTCTACGTGACGATGCTGCAGAAGTTTGGCGTAGAAGTGGACAAGTTCGGCATCGGCACGGGTCGCCTGACCAATTTCGCATGAGGTGCGCCGTAAGTTCTGTTGCAAATGCCGATTTTCCCAAGACGTAGCCTGTTTTCATGAATCACTCTGTTATCACGAACGGTTTGCCAAAGAAGTTCGCCAGCGGGATGCATCCGCTGGTGGCCATCCTGGCCGCGTGTTTATTGACCAGCTTCAGTGCTTCGGCGGCCGGAGTACCCACCCCGGTGCGCCAGTTCCTCAGCAATCACTGCACTGATTGTCACGACAGTGATGTCAGCAAGGCGGACCTGAATCTGGCAGACTTGAAATTCAACCCGGCAGACCCCGCCAACTTCAAAGTCTGGCAGCGCGTATTCGAGCAGGTGAAGGCGGGCCAGATGCCGCCGGAAAAGAAACCCCGGCCGGAAAAAGCTGATGCCAACCGGTTTCTGGCGTCACTGGCCAAACCTTTGCTGGAAGTTGACCGGGAAGATAAAGCGAAGAACGGCCGGGTGCTCAGCCGTCGATTGACCCGTGTCGAGTATGAGCACACCGTTCACGACCTGCTGGGCATCGATATCCCCTTGAAGGATCAATTGCCGGAGGATCCGTCGTCTCACGGCTTTGAAACCGTCGCAGCCGCCCAGCAGCTTTCTCATCATCAGCTGGCGCGTTACTTGGATACGGCAGATCGCGCACTGACCGAGGCGTTCAACCGGGCGTTGCAGGGTGAAGCGACCTTCAAGCGGGAGTATTCGCCGGAATTGCTGGCGCGTCCCACTGGCGGCAATTATCGCGGCCCGGACCTGCGCAATGGTAAAAGCATCAGTTGGCCGATGACGCTCCAGTTCTTCGGCCGCCTGCCGGCTACGCAAGTTCCTGCCGACGGCTGGTATCGGATCACACTAAGGGATGTTCATGCGATCAATCCCGGCAAGAATGGTTCCGTGTGGGGCACGCTGCGCTCCGGTGCCTGCTCCTCCGCCGCCCCGATCCTCTACATGATCGGCCTGGTCGAGGCCACGAGCCAGCCGCGCGATATGGTTTATGAGGGATGGATCCAACGCGGTCACATGCTCGAGTTGAAGCCGAACGATGGCGAGCTGCGCCGACCAGCCAGCGGGGCCACGGGCGGCAATGTTTCATTCAAGAACCGCGATCTGGAAAAGGACGGCTACTCAGGCATCGCTCATCGGGGAATCGTGATCGAACGCATCTATCCGCAGGCCAATCGTCAGTTTGTGCAACGCGCACTGTTCGGCCTCGAGAAGCTGGAGACCGCCAAAGCCGATCCAACGGCGGCATTGGACCGGTTGGTCGGGCAGTTTGCGGAACGGGCCTTTCGCCGACCGGTGACGGATGCGCAACTGAAGGCTTACCGCGATCTGGGCAAGCAGTCCTTGGCGGATGGCGATTCCCTGCCTGACGCCCTGCGCGCGTGTTACCGGGCGGTGCTGTGTTCGCCACGTTTCCTGTCGCTCGTTGAAGCTCCCGGGCCGCTGGATGACTACGCGGTCGCGTCCCGCCTCAGTTACGCCTTCTGGGTCAGCCGGCCCGACGAGCAACTCATGAAACTTGCCGCTACCGGAAAATTGCGCGAACCGAAGGTGCTGGCGCAGCAGGTGGACCGGTTGCTGGCGGATGCGAAAGCGGAACGCTTCATCCGCAGCTTCACCGACCAGTGGCTCAAATTGAACCAGATCGATTTCACCTCGCCGGACACGCGCCAGTTCCGGACGTTTGATCCGGTGGTGCAGGAATCCATGGTGCAGGAGACGCGGACTTTCCTGGCCGAACTGATCCGGAAAGACCTCGGCGTGGCCAACTTTGTGGATTCAGATTTCGTCTTCCTGAACGGACGCCTGGCCCGTCACTACCGTCTGGATGCTGCGGTGACTCCCGGTGAAGGACTCCAAAAAATCTCCCTCAAGACAACCAAAGACAACGTGCGTGGCGGCCTGTTGACGCAAGGTGCGATCCTCAAGGTCACTGCCGATGGCACGAGCACCTCACCAGTCGTGCGGGGAGTGTTTGTGAATGAGCGGATTCTCGGCACGCACATCCCGCCGCCGCCGGCGGCGGTGCCGGCCATCGAGCCGGATATCCGGGGAGCAACGTCCATCCGCGATCAGCTCGACAAGCATCGTTCGGATGCATCCTGTGCGGCGTGTCACAAGATCATTGATCCGCCGGGCTTCGCGTTGGAGAGCTTCGATCCCGTCGGTGGATGGCGCACGCGTTACGGAACCTCCGGCAAGGGCGTGCCGGTGAATCCTTCCGGCGTCACGGTGACCGGGGAAGAGTTCGCCGATCTGCAAGCCTGGAAGCAGATCTACAAACAGCGTAGCGCCGGACTGGCGCAGGGGTTTGCCGGCCATTTTCTGACTTATGCCACGGGCGCTGCCCTGCGGTTCAGCGATGAAGCCGTCGTCGAAGAAATCGCCACCCAGGCCGCCCGGAACGGACACGGGGTGAAGTCTATCATCGCGGCCGCCGTCCAAAGCCCAATCTTTCTCAACAAATGAACGAACCCACCATCCGACCACTAAATTGATATGAAAAACGTGAACTTCAATTTTGGCCGCCGCATTTCGAGACGTGCCATGCTGCGTGGTGCGGGTGTCGCGCTGGCCCTGCCCTTGCTCGATGCCATGACGCCGGCCTTCGCCGCCGTGGGCGAATCGCGGAAGGCGAAACGGTTTGTCGGGGTGAGCCTCGCGCTTGGCTTGCACAGCCCCAATCTGGTGCCCGCCACCAGCGGACGCAACTACCAGCCTTCGATGTATCTCAAGTCCTTGCAGGACATCCGCAATGAATTCACCGTGGTTTCGGGCTCTTCGCATCCCGGCGTCACCGGCGGACACACGGCGGAAGGCAGCATCTACTCCGCCTGCCCGAATCAGCGCGGCACCACTTCGCGAAACACCATTTCGCTCGACCAGCTCATGGCCAAACACCTCGGCCACGAGACACGGTTTCCTTCGCTCGTGCTGAACACCAACAGCCAGAACAGCCCGTCCTACACGGAGAACGGCTCGATGATCCCGGCGCTGAACGACGCGATGCGGCTGTTCACGCGACTGTTCGTCAATGACTCGCGGGTCGAGCAGGACCGCCAGGCGGAATTGATCCGGCGCGGGCGTAGCGTGATGGATGTCGTCGGTGCCGAAGCGAAGTTGCTCCAGCGCGAAGTCGGACCGGGCGACCGGGACAAACTGGACGCGTGGTTCACGAGTGTGCGGGACCTCGAAAACCGGCTGGTCGCGAACGAGGAGTGGGTTCGCAAGCCCAAGCCGAAAGTGTC
>CAZRGY010000367.1:0-4805 GCA_964599715.1 uncultured Verrucomicrobiota bacterium
TGGTTTGGTATGGGCCCCGACTGAAGCCGGGGTGAAATTCCGCGGTTTGGAGGAATTATTTTTTAGGGGAAACCGGGTTTTGAGGGTGGTTTTATTGTAACTTACTTGCCTTCAGTGGTTTATGGTTTTGAAAATATTTTTTGAAAAAAGGGGGGGTAGGACAGCGGTTGTCCTAGGTCCCCCTTTATGATGGGGGCATGAGGATTGAATTTAGAATGAAGAATGGAGAATGCAGAAGCCGAAGTTCGACTTCCAGAGAAGAAAGGGGATGGAAGCGAAGGGAACGTCCAACGTTCAACTTTCAACGCTCAACGTCCAGAGGGTGGACGACATTGATTTTATCGGCTCGCGGGTAAGGAGGAGACAAAGTATGGTCCAGGGAAATTCCAATATGAGAATCTTGATAGTCAGGGTGACGGCGGTGCAAGCGGCGGGTGAGGTGATGTATAAGCATTTTCTGAAAGCATGAAGTTGTGGAGGTACATGATGATCTCGTGGCTGTCGTTGAATTCACTGTGGGCAGTGGAGCCCGTCACGAAGCTGAAGGCGGATGAGGCGGTGACGCTGTTCCCGGCGCTCGGCTGGCGGAATCCCTCGGGCGAGGGGTGGTTGATCGAATTCCATGGGTGGGTGTATGAGCAGGAGCCGAGGCGGGTCTCGGTGGCTTTGTTACAAAAGGCGATGGGGGTGGAGCTGGGTGACTTGACGGCGGAGGAGAAGCAATACTTTAAAGAGCGCACGCGGTGGTTCTTGCTGGATAATGAGCGGGGCAGGCGTTTGCGGGTGACATTCGCCGGACAGTCTCATGAGTTGGGCAAGACGGAGGCGAATGGTCATGTGGAGAAACTGATCGCGGTGCTGGAGGCGACGAGCCGGGAACAAGGGCTGCAAACGGGGACGAAGGTGGTGACACTGAACGTGAGCGAGAAGGAGACGCGGAAGTTTGCGGGCGCGGTGCATCTGGTGGATGAGGAAGGGTGGACGGTGGTGTCGGACATCGATGACACGATCAAGGTGACGGAAGTCCGGGACAAGGAGGCGCTGGTGCGGAATACGTTCTGCCGGGCGTTTCAACCAGCGGAGGGGATGGCGACGGTGTATGCGGGATGGGCGGAGCAGGGGGCGGTGTTCCATTACGTGTCGGCGAGTCCGTGGCAGTTGTATCCGGACTTGGAGGAGTTTCGGGCGGCGCATGGTTATCCGGCGGGGACGTTTCATTTGCGGGAGATGCGGTTCAAGGACCGCTCCGGGGTGGAGTTCATGACGAAGTCGAAGGAGTTCAAGCCGGCGGAGATCGGGGCTTTATTGGCGAAGTTCCCGAAGCGGAAATTCGTACTGGTGGGGGATTCCGGGGAGCATGATCCGGAAATCTATGGAGAGTTGGCGCGGAGGCATCCGGAACAGGTGGTCAGGGTGCTGATCCGGGAGGTCACGGGGGAGGCGAGTGGGGCCGAGCGGTATCGTGCGGCGTTCCGAGGGGTTGCGCGGGAGAAGTGGGCGATATTCCAGCATCCAGAGGAGGTAAGGGGCTTGGGGCTCCTCAAAGAAGGGGGAAAGGGCCGGTGAGACGCCAAAATGTGACCAAAACGCCGGGATTTCGGGCTTGCCTTTTTGGGCGTCGAAAGAAACAGTGCGCGTCTTAATTTATATGAGTTCGGAAAAAACAGAGATAGTGTCGCCCGCAGCCGCAGCCGCGCCTGCACCGGATATCTCCTTTCAGTTGATGACCTTTTTGGAGGTCTATAAGAAGCAGATCGGTATCGCGATTCTCGTGGGTGCGGTGCTGGCGACGTTTGGTTACGCTCATTCAGCGAACCAGAAGAAGAAGGAAATGGCTGCGGCGACCGCGCTCGCCCTGGTGGAGTTGGATGCATCTGCCGCTGCTGCCAGTGCGGGCAAGGCCGTCGAGCCGAAGCCGGAGGATTTTTTCAAGGTGGCGGCTGATTTTGCCGGCACCACAGCCGCTGAGCAGGCGGTCTTGCGTGGAGCGGTGGCGCTGTTTGAGACGGAGAAGTTTGCTGAAGCGCAGGCGAAATTTGAGGAATTCATCGCCCAGCATCCGGAGAGCGTCGTGAAATCGACGGCCGAGTTGGGCGTGGCGTCTTGCTTGGAGGCCCTGAAGAAGTTCGATCAGGCGGCCGATGCTTATCAACGGGTCATCACATCGTATCCTACGGAAACGGCATCCACCCAGGCGAAACTCGGGTTGGGTTCGGTGCATGAGCAGAAGGGCCAGCCAGCGGCGGCATTGAAGCTGTATGACGAGGTGGCTTTGGTCCGTCCCGGCAGTGCCCCAAGCGCGTGGACGAGTGAAGCAACCTCCCGCAAGGAGCGATTGCTGGCCACCCATCCGGAATTGGCCGTGACAGCACCTGCACCGGCGGCGGCTGCGACGCCTGCAGTGACACTGCCAGCCAAGCAATAAGGCGGCGGTTTGGTCCCGAGGGTTTTGTCAGGCCGCAACGCTGTTGCGGCCTGTCGTTTTGAAGGACAGTGAAGATTGATCGCATGAAACTTTGTATCATCGGAACGGGGTATGTCGGGTTGGTGACCGGTACGTGTTTTGCCGAGGTGGGCCATCACGTCATCTGTGTGGATAATGACGAGGCGAAGGTCCGCATGCTGCAGGCTGGCGGCATCCCGATCTACGAGCCGGGTCTGGAGGAGATGGTGAAGAAGAACGTGGCCAGCGGCCATCTGTCATTCACCAATAGCACCGCCGAGGGTGTGCAGAAATCCGATGTCGTCTTTATCGCGGTGCCCACGCCGCCGAATCCGGACGGTTCGGTTGATCTGAGCTTCATCGAGCGCGTCGCCCGGGACATCGCCGGAGCCATCACCTCTTACAAGATCGTGGTGGACAAGAGCACGGTGCCGGTGAACACGGGTGAAAAGGTGGCGGAGACCATCAAGCGCTATTGCAAGGCGCAAGTGGAGTTCGATGTGGTTAGCAATCCCGAATTCCTGCGCGAGGGTTTTGCCGTGGAAGACTTGATGAAGCCGGATCGCGTCGTGATCGGTGTCCGTTCCGAGCGTCCCGTGGCGGCCATGAAGGAGATCTACGAGCCCTTCAAGGCGCCTATCATCGTGACCGACATCAATTCTGCGGAGTTGATCAAGCACGCGGCGAATTCGTTCCTCGCCCTGAAGATCTCTTACATCAACGCCGTCTCCATCATCTGCGAGAAGTCCGGGGCGAACGTGGAGGAAGTGGCGAACGGCATCGGTATGGACACGCGCATCGGACGCAAGTTCCTGAACGCCTCGCTGGGCTTTGGCGGCAGTTGCTTCCCGAAAGATCTGAGCGCGTTCATCAAGATCGCCGAAGAACTCGGCTACAAGTTCGACCTTCTGAAGGAAGTCCAGAACATCAATGCCAACCAGATGGAGCGTTTCATCCGGAAGATCACGGACACGCTCTGGGTCTTGCGCGATAAGCAGATCGGTGTGCTCGGATTGGCTTTCAAGCAGAACACGGATGACGTGCGCATGTCGCCCGCCATCGATCTTTGCCAACGCCTCGCCAAAGAAGGCGCCAAGTTGCGGGTCCATGATCCCAAGGCGATGGAGAAGGCGAAGTCACTGTTGCCGGCTGACGTGACCTATGTGGATGACATGAACGCGGTGGCCGAAGGCTGCGACGCGCTCGTGATCGCCACGGAATGGAACGAGTTCAAGCAGCTCGATCTGGAACGCGCCAAGAAGGGGATGACGCATCCGATCATGTTCGACGGACGCAATCTTTTCGATGTGAAGGAAATGGAGCGTCTGGGCTTCGTTTACAAGAGCATCGGACGGTAAGGCATCACGCTATGAAGGTGATCGAAGTGGCGGCCGGGCTCGTGTTTCGGGACGGCCAGTTGCTCATCACCCAACGCCGTCCGCAAGACCATCTCGGCGGGCTCTGGGAATTCCCCGGCGGCAAACGTGAGCCTGCAGAGACCTTCGAGCAGTGCCTGCTTCGCGAGCTACAAGAAGAGTTGGGCATCGAAGTGGCCGTGGGTCGCTTGATCGATGAGATTTCCCACACCTATCCCGAGAAATCCGTGCACCTGAAATTCTTCCGCTGCACACTCGTAGCTGGTGAACCTCAACCGATTGATTGTCACGCCTTGGCGTGGGTCACGCAGGCGCAATTGCGGGAGTATGAGTTTCCCGCTGCGGACGTGCAGTTGCTGGAGATGATAGAGCGTGATGCCGCGGTCTGGCGGGCGTAGTTAAAACACTCGCGCCCAGATCAGTTTCAGATACTGGCTCTCCGGGCAGTTGGACATGACGGGATGGTCGCCGCCGGCTTCTGTGCGATCGATGATCTGCAAGCGCTTGCCTTCTCGATGTGCCACCTTGGTGGCGATCTCCTCGAAGTGACCGAAAGAGAGCAGCCCGGAACAGGAGCAGGTCACCAACAGCCCACCAGGCTTGGTGATGAGGATGCCAAGACGGTTCAAGTCCTCGTATTTGCGTTCTCCTTCAAAAGCTTCTTCCCGGCTCAAGATGAACTTTGGCGGATCAAGGATCACTACATCCCATTGTTCGCCGTTCCGTTGCATCTGACGGGCGTAAGAGTAGGCGTCACAATGCACCCATTCCACACGGGCATTGTTGATATTGGCATTGCGCTTGGCCTGGGCGATGGCCTTTTCATCCAGATCCACACCCGTCACCTCTTCGGCACCGTTCAGCTTGGCGGAGATGGAGAAGCCGCCCGTGTAACTGCACAGGTCCAGCACGCGTTTGCCTTTCACCATCTGCGCGAGCTTGCGACGGTTCTCCCGCTGATCGCAGAAGAAACCTGTCTTGTGGCC
>CAZRGY010000368.1:0-4788 GCA_964599715.1 uncultured Verrucomicrobiota bacterium
TTGTTATCCAAAGCGTAGATCTGCTCCCCTTCCCGCAACAACACGATTTCGCGACCTCCCAGATGCACGGCGAGACCACGCCCAGATGGGATCTGCGCCAATGGCGCGGCTGGAAGGAAATCATTCATGCGACAGACGTCACTGGTTTGCGTGGTTGGTTCACCACCAGCATCACCATCACCCCGGCCCAAGACACCACGGCCAATCCCCAAACGGTGAATTGCAGGGATTCCCGGTTGATCTTCGCTATCTTCAAGGCTTCAGCCGTCTGCTCCGTCGGAGCCTTTTCATGAGCCGCGACAGCTTGCAGATAATCCTTGGGCGAATTCACCACCGGGGTGAAGGCCATCACCGACCAAAAAATCCCGCACAGCACCATGAAGGCAAACAACACCGGCCGCTTCATATGCTACCGCCTTTGCCGTCATCTTTTTTCTCCGGAGCCACCGGCGCCTTTTTCTTCCACGGCATATCCGGGAACTTCTCCGGCGTCTTGAAACCTTCCACCTTGGGCTTGGCGATCTGCAATTCCGGATCACCCTCCTCAGTCGCTGCTCCCGGCGCACCCATATTCTCCCGCCAAGAAGCGATGCGCGCCTGCAAACCGTGATGCTCTGCCGTCTTCTTGTCCCCGGACTTCATGTAGAAGAGCGAGAGGTTCGTGTGCACCAGCTGCTCCTTGGGGCGAAGCTTCTCCGCTTTGTGCCCTTCGGCGATGGCAGTCGCGTAGTCTTCCTTGCGGTAATAGGCCATGCCAAGGGAGAGCTGGGCATCGAAATGCTCCGGCTCTTCGGCCAGGATGGCGCGGAACTTCGTGATCGCGGCGTCATACTCGCCGCAACTGAAGTCATACATCGCGTCATCGTATTGTTCTTGGAGATTGCCCATAAGCGTTGACAGAGGAACGTAGCTTACGTTTCTCTACGGGCGCAAGCGGAGCCTGAGTATAATGACTTTGCCCATCCAGCTCATCTCGACGGATTTCGACGGCACATTGTTTGCCGAGTTCGCCAATCCCCCGGTGCCAGAAGTGCTCCAATCGTTGATCGGCCACCTCCAATCCCAAGGGGCCAAGTGGGTCATCAACACGGGCCGGGACATGAACAGCCTGATGGAGACGCTGGGCCGCGCGCATCTGAAGATCAAACCGGACTACGTGGTAGTAGTGGAACGCGAGATCCATCAACGCATCGGCGAGGAAGGCCATTTCAAGTTTGTCAGCGTAGAACCGTGGAATGAATGCTGCACAACCGATCAAAACGCCCTCTTTGCCCAAGTGCGCCAGGATCTGCCCGAACTCGTCGCTTGGGTGAATGAGAAGTTCCGCGCGACGGTTTATGAAGACCCTTGGTCACCCTTCTGCCTGATCGCAGAAAGCAATAAGGACGCAGACGCCATCCAGGCCTACTTGGAAGCCTATTGCACCCGCGTGCCCAACCTGACGCTGGTGCGTAATGACATCTACGCGCGCTTCAGCCACGCTGCTTACAACAAAGGTGCCGCCCTCGCGGAAATCGGCCGTTTATTGGGCATATCCGCTGAGAACACTTTGGCTGCCGGCGATCACCTGAATGATTTGCCGATGTTGAAAAAGCAGTTCGCCCACGCCTTGATCGCGCCCGCCAATGCGATTCCAGAAGTGAAAGAACAGGTGAAAGCAGAGGGCGGTTACTTGAGCCAGCACATGTGCGGAGAAGGTGTGGCCCGCGGCCTCGAGTTTTACATGGAGCAGCGTTGAGACGGCTAATAAATCGACATTATCTGTTCTTATTCAACTGGTTACAGCAGGTTCCATTCCTTCGATACCGCCACCGAAAATCCTGCAAAATTCGCGTAAACTCTTAGTATACAAGCAGATAAAGATTCACTAATCATTTGACTAACGCTCATCGCGTGATAGTGTGAAGCTGAAACGCAGGTTCCGACGTTAAACAAAGAATTGCTGTCTAAACATCATCACGCAGCGTCGGACCCATACGCGATTTTATTGGCAACAGGCACAACATGAGTGAGTCATCTACTGCCGCCCCGGCTTCGGGCGGTGCTTCCCCTAAGGTTTCCCGTATCTCTGAAGCAGTCATACGCATAGCGGGAAATTCGCAGGACGGTATCCAGGCAATCGGCGGTTTTCTGGCCCGTTTGGCCGGCCGCAGCGAACAAGAGGTCATGACGTTCATGACCATTCCGGCCACCATCTCCGGTGGACCTTCCATCTTCCAAGTCCGTATCGGCTCAGGCGAAGTCTTGAGCGCCGGTGATGAAGCCGACCTGCTGCTGGCGTTCTACCAGCACTCCTACGAAAACCATATCGCCTCGTTGAAAAAGGGCGGCATCGTCCTCTTTGATGCCGATCACGTCACCCCCAAGCCCGAATGGCAGGAAACCTACCACCATATCGGCATCAATATTTCCAGCCTCACCGTGGAAGCCATCGGCGGCACCGGTCGCGACAAGGGCAAGAACATCTACTCACTCGGCCTGCTTGCCAAGATGTTCGACCTGAACGTGCCCAAGCTGATGAAGCTCATCCAGGAGCGTTTCACCGGCAAAGACCCTTCCATCGTCCAAAATGCCGAGACTTGCTTCAACGCGGGCTACAGCCACTCGCTCGAGAAGGCGGTGGAGAGCTACCAATTCAACGAAGGCATCAACAAGGGCGTCAACCAGGTGGTGATGAACGGCAATGAAGCCATTGCCTACGGCCTGCTCGCTGCTGGTGTTCGCTTCGGTGCCGGTTATCCGATCACCCCTTGGTCTGACATCATGGAATTGCTCCGCAAGGAACTGCCGAAATACGGTGGCACCTTTGTGCAGTGCGAAGATGAGATCGCAGCCGTCTCTATGGCCATCGGGGCCAGCTACGCCGGTCGCGTGGCGGTGACCGGCTCTTCCGGCCCGGGCATCTCGCTCAAGACTGAAGCCATCGGCTGGGCCGTCATGGCGGAGATCCCGCTGGTGGTCATCGATGTGCAACGCGGCGGCCCTTCCACGGGTATGCCGACAAACGTCGAGCAATCCGATCTCAACATCGCCTGCTTCGGCGGTCACGGTGATTCTCCCCGCGTGGTCATCGCCCCGGCGAATGTGGAAGATTGCTTCCACATGGCCATCGAGGCCGTGAATATCGCGCGCAAATACAGCGTGCCGGTGCTCTTCCTCACCGACCAAGGTATCGCCACCCGCATCGAAGCGATGCCGGAGCCGGACTTGGAGAAGATTTGCCAGGATATCGGCCCGGATCTGACCCCGGTCACTGATCATAAGCCATACGATCTTTCCGCTGAGAACGGTGTCACCCGCCATATCGCACCCGGCACCCGGGTGGGTAGCGGCAAGTATCCGGTCGTCACCGGTCTGGAGCACGATGAGCTCGGTCACCCGACCGGCTCGCCCAAGCTGCACGTCCAGATGGGCGCCAAGCGCCGCAATAAGCTCAAGGCTCTGGCCGCTGAGCTGCCGCTGCCGAAAGTCTATGGTCCTTCCGAAGGCCAGATCCTGTTGGTGAGCTGGGGTTCCAGCCAAGGCCCGATCCGCGAAGGTGTGGACCGTGCCCGTGCCGCTGGCGAAGCCATCTCTTCTCTGCACATCAAATACCTGAACCCGCTGCCGAACGGTCTGGAAGAGATCTTCAGTGGCTTCAAGCACATCTTCGTCGTGGAATTGAACGACGAAGGTCTCTACGGCTACGGCCAGCTCTGCGCCATCCTGCGTGCCCGCTATTGCAACGCCAATATCCGCGGCATCAACAAGTGCGACGGCCTCACCTGGAAGGTGAAGGAGATCCTCGAACGCGCGCGCACCATGGCCAAGTAACCGAATATTTTACCAAGCAAGCATATGGAAACTTTCGCATTTCAAAAATTGCCCCGCACCGGCAGTCTGAACACTGCCGAGGTGCCGCCTATCGCGGACGCCGATCGCAAGGGGCTGACCAAGAAGGAAGTCGCCGCCGATCATCCTACGTGGTGCCCGGGCTGCGGTGACTTCTCCGTTCTCGCGCTCTATTTCAAACTGATCGAGAAGCGCAAGATGTGGCATGAGAAGATCACGACGGTGGCCGGCATCGGTTGCTCCAGCCGTTTCCCTTACTTCGTGCAGGCGCACGGTGCGCACTTCATCCATGGCCGCGCGCTGCCATTCGCCAGCGGCATCTCCCTGAGCCGCCCGGACCTGCATGTGTTCGTCTTCGGTGGTGACGGTGATGCCTTCTCCATCGGCGGCAACCACTTCACGCACACCGCGCGTAAGAATATCAAGATGACCTACGTGGTCATGGACAACCAGGTGTATGGCCTGACCAAGAAGCAGACGTCCCCGACGTCTCCGATGGGCTTCAAGTCCAAGACGGATATCTGGGGTGCCTCTGACCGTCCGATCAACCCGATGAAGCAGGCCATCTCTATGGGAGCCACCTTCGTCGGCCGCACCACCTCCACGAACCCGAATCACGTATTGCAGATGATGGAAGCCGCCTTGGACCATGATGGTTTCAGCTTCATCCAGTGCTTGAGCGAGTGCATCGAGTTCTTCCCCGGTGCGTTCGATTCCGCGAATCCGCGCAAGGGCGGCAAGTTCGACCTCATCCCGGAGGGGCATGATGTCACGGACGAATACGCCGCTTACAAGCTCGCGGACGAGCCGTTCCCCGGCAAGTTCGGCATCTTCTACAAGGCGAACCGCCCGACGAAGAACCAGAACGAAGCCAAGCTCATCGCTTCGCATCGTGAGAAGGTCAAGGACGCCAAGGACTGGCAGATCCTGCAAAAGAACTTCGACCGCATGAAGTAA
>CAZRGY010000369.1:0-4782 GCA_964599715.1 uncultured Verrucomicrobiota bacterium
GCGCGATGAGAAAGGCCGTGGGTGGCTCCGCCGTCGCGAGCAGGCGATCCAGCTTCGCGCACACGCCAGCCACGGAAGCATCGTGCCGCACGATCTTCACTTCCCCATTCACTGCACCTTCGCGGAAACCCTCCTCACTCTCCTGATCGCCGGGACAACCGCTGGCAGGCAGAAGCAACGCGAGTCGCTTATGCCCATGCCCGCTGAACCACTGCGCGGCATGACGGCACGCAGCGCGGTAATCCACATCCACTGAGGGCAACGGATCATCTGGCGGGCAGGAACCCACCACCAGTGCCGGAATCTTGCGGGCCGCAAACCAGCGCTGCATCGGCTCCGTGGAAAGAAACAGCACCCAAGCCGCCGAGGGATGACTCTGCACCAACTCCACCCAAGCCCGCTCAGCGCGCGTGTTGTATGCTGAGGGTCGCACCACGAGCTCCATCCCTAAACCCAATTCTGCCAAACGTGCCCGCAGTTCATTGATCCAGAACAACACCGTCGGTGGAACTTCATCCATGGCATGAGGCGATAGCAGGCAGATAGATTTTGGTGTTTTACGTTTGCCGCCCGGTTTGCGGACAGGTGCCACAGGTTGTCGCCGCTTGCCCTGTGAATTTTGGAGCAAGCCTTCCTTCTCCAATTGCGCCAGTGCTGCGCGCAAGGTTGGCCGGCTCACGCGCAACTGTTCAGCCAGTTGCCGTTCCCCGGGCAATACCCCCGGCCAGCGCGCCGTCTCCAAGCCCTGCCTCAGAATGCGCGCCGTCTGGGTGACGAGCGAAACCCGCTCGGGTAATGGCAAGGCAGCAGTTGGCAAAGACGATGCTTTCATGACTGGTCAAAGGATTTGACCAGCAGCATGTCGTTGCTGAAGATAGACGCAAGCCAACAATGTCATCCATGCAGCCGATTCCTCATTCCGACATGCTCCAGCTTAAGCGCTGGAACACGCCCACCATCTATAATGGCTGGGAGCAGATCACGAAGCACAACGCCGCGCAGGCCGCTTTCAATCTGGAGGAAACCCGCGATTTCATGCCGCAGATGGGCCCGATGGTCGGCTATGCCGTCACTGTGGTCATCGAACCCAGCAACGCCGCCCACAAGGCGAACGCCAATGCCTGGTTGGATTACCGTCGTTATGTCGCCAGTGTGGAAGGACCGAAGATTGTGGTCGTGCAAGACCTCGACAAACCAAATGTCATCGGCGCGTTTTGGGGCGAAGTGAACAGCAACGTCCACAATGCCCTCGGTTGCGTGGGCACCATCACTGATGGCGGCATCCGTGATCTCGATGAGATGAACAATGCCGGCTTCAAGGCGCTCGCCCGTCGTCTTTGCGTCGGTCATGCTTTTTCCACACCCGTCCGTTGGAACTGCCCGGTCGAAGTTTTCGGCCGCCAGATCGAGCCCGGTCAGCTTGTCCATGCGGACAAGCATGGCTTCCTCGCCATTCCCTTTGGCGAAGAGCCCGGCCTACTGGAGGCCTCTCGCTTCATGGACAGCAACGAGTGCGAGACACTTATTCCCGCTGCACGTGGAAGCGCCGGTTGCAGTGTCGATGAGATACTCGAAAAACTTGCGCGCGCCGGGAGTGAATTCGCGGCCAAGGCCAAAGGCAAATTCCAACGCCAAGGAGAGTGGCGCTGATCCAGGTGCCTTTTATTCCAACCTTCCGAACATGATCCGTTCTTTGCGGCTGGGAGAAGTGTCCCCTTGGGTCACCGTCAGATAAATTTTCCCTTCATACTCATGAAACGCGGGGTATTGAAATGACTTCTCCGTTTCAAAGCGATACTTCCGCTCCCATTGCTTACCATCTTTGGAGACATCGATGTTGAACACGCTACGGTTGGCTTTATTGATCTGCGTCGCCTCCTGCCAGCCGAGGTAATAGACACCATTAAACTTGTCCAAAGTGGGTTTGGAGCTCGTGCCGTTGGGGACGAAATCGCGATGCGCATTCTCCGTCCATATCTTGCCATCCGGACTCGTGGCAAAGGTATAGTTCCGATTGCCACTTTCCTGACGGCAGATCGCCAACCACGTCCCATCGGGCAAGCGATGCGCTGCGGATTCCGTCAGCTTCATCGTCGCGGGTTCATTGAAATGCCCCAGCACCTCAAACGTGTCTAACTCTGCATTCACCGTCGCGAGCGCATTCTGCCCGCCCGGATAATTGTTCAACGTGACATAGGTTTTGCCTTCGATGACTTTGAAAGAGTCGAATATGTAGAGCCCGAAGTCTACGGGCGGACGCTGAAACCCGTTCGCCTTCGCATCTGCATGAAGATACTGCGGCTGCATATCGAACGTGCCCGCTTTCGTCTTGAGCTTCACCTTGTGGATGGTGTTCGCGAACAACCCGCGCTTTAGGTCGTAATCGATGAACCACATCTGCGATTGTCGTTGCTTGGGTGCCTCGCTCGCGAAGTAGCAACGCAGGATCCGCTCATCCTTCTGGATGATGCGCGGCACAAAGCATGCGCCGACCGGCAAAGTCTCGTTCGCGAAGACCGCTCCGCCGTGGGCGAATTTCATCACGCGCTCCAGCTTGAGCGTTTTCAGGTTCACCACGGAAAGCGTCACATACACATACGGCCAGTCCGCCGCTTCGCCGGGCTGTTCATCATTCGCCTCGGCCACGATGTAGGCCTTGCCGTCCGCGATGACAAACTCCGCGTCATGCGCCCCTTTGACTTGTGGCGCCGTCACATTCACCAAACCCTGCATCACCCGGTCACCCGCCAGCTTGGGGCTCCAGGCATTCTCCACGGTGGTACCGATACTCCTCAGCTCCTGCCACACGGGCGCATTCGGGGCTTGTGGCGAGGTGAGCATCATCACGAGCGTTTTGTTTGACTCCCCTTTCGGCACGACGGCGATTTCCAGATTCAACGCTATCTTGCGCCCATCATTGAAAGTGTCGAAGAAAGGCAACTTAGCTGTATAGCGATCAACCCCTGCGAAGTCAGAATTCACGGCAACAACCCCGGCGCCGAACTGGGCAGGATCAGGATTCATACCTTTCCGGCGTCCGACGGCGGTGCTCAGCCCTCGGAAATACTTGTCGAGAAAGTCTTTTAATTCCACCACCCCGATCCGGTTAGTGCCTTCCGCTGAAACGGCGAGGGCATAGGTAAAATAATTTGTGGAGCTTGTATCGAACATGCCCGGCGCGAAACGCACTTCTTCGAACCCTTTCAGGCTCAGATCGGGAGCGAAACCGGTGGGGATGGGCATCCGCTCGAACCCCCAGTCATCAGGCCCTTTCAATAGCGCCGGCTGGGCGGCACGACCTTGCGCGAAAACGGATGACAGGAAAGAACACCCTACAGCCACGGCGGTGCAAATCAGCAGGCGGAGGATTGTAAGATGTGTTTTCATTTATCGGTTGGCAGCGGAGGCAGTTTGGCTCCGTAATAAACGGCACGATGACGGTTGTCATCGAAGGCGAAGTGCAACCATTGCTTGTCCTTGCTCACAAATCCGTCCGGGTAATTCATGCGACCCTTCGGCCCATCGCAAGACTCGGCCTGTAGTACACGCTTGTAAGGCCAGGTCTTCATGCCGTCAAAACTGATCCACAGTGCCATCGGGCTGCGGTGTTTTGGATTCGGGTTGTGCAGGATGGCGACATTATCGCCGCCCAAGGAATAGAGTGTGGCTTTGGAACCGGGATTGGGAATCTCTGTCTTAGTTGCGAATTCAGGCCAAGTCTTACCACCATCCTTGGACTCCGCGTAATACAGCACACCACCCAAGCGATCCGCGCGGATGATCATGGCGATGCGTCCATCGGCGAGTTCCACGATATTATTCTCCGCCCAGCCGTGGTAGCGATCATCGGTGGTGATGCGGATATTGCCATACTCTTTCCACGTCTTCCCGCCATCACTGCTCATCAGTACGCCGTTGCGCGGATTGCTGACATAGTGAAACAACGTCTTGTGCCACGGCTTTTCCTCAGGGGGAGGAGGTGGCGTGCCAGCGGGTGGGCCTTCGTAATGTTGGAAGGGCAGCAGGATACGTCCGTCCTTGGTGACGATGTGATTGCGGATGAAGGTGAAGTTCGCCAGCCGTCCCGGCATCGGCTCGGGTTTGCTCCAAGTCTTGCCGGAATCATCGCTTTCCATCATCCAGGATTTCCAGTCCTTGCCCCACGTCTGCGAATGCGTGGAGAAAAACAGCGTGGCGCGCCCTTTGAAGATCATCAGTTCCGTCGGCCCTTGTCCGATCGTCTTGCCCTCGCGCGGGAAACCCACATCGAACTGCTTCAGCGGGGACCATGTCTTGCCTTGGTCCATGCTGCGGGTGACACCCGTGTAATTCTCCGGCGATGGCTCGAAGTCCCCGCCGGCCAACATGAAAAGCACCCACGAACCATCGGGCATCTCGCGCAGTGTGGTATCACACACCATCTTGTTCGGCGTCTTGCCGTCGTAAGGGATGTTCGTGCGGTCCTGCTTGGCATCCTCCAGCGCCTGCTTTTCCCAATCCGCCGCCTGCAAGACAGAAGCGGTATGACCAAGGCAAAGACAAGCGATGATGAACTGATGGAGGTGTTGCTTCATGTTAATGTCAGTGTTGAAAGTGATTCTCCGGGTCAGCTCATTCTTTGACCACCGAATCATTGTCCGCTTGGGAAATGGTGGCGAGCCAGCGTTTCAAGTCAGCCAGGATTTCTGGCTTCTCTTTTGCCAGGTTCTTGGACTCTCCGATGTCGTCAGCGAGATTGTAGAGCTCTTCTTTGGCCGGGTTCTGACCTTGGGCCTGAGTGAC
>CAZRGY010000370.1:0-4773 GCA_964599715.1 uncultured Verrucomicrobiota bacterium
TGCTGCGGTTTTCTGTGACGTGATCTTTAGACAGATTCCGTCTGCAATTTTCTTACCAGATCCTTTTCTGCCAGCACCCAGTCGTTGAGTGTCAGTGGACGAAAACTCATGATGTCGCGATACAGCACAAAGGCATGTTGGCGGACCATCTCTTTGGTGATGCCGGGCGTCACCGGTTCAGGCTGGGGCCGTAGGTTTGTCTCTTTCTCTTCCATGACAAAAACTTCTCCGGCTGCTACTAAAGAAACTTACTCATCAACTCCCGATGCGCAACCGGTAATCGAAGAAAATTTTGTCATGGAACGGAGCGCGGGCGCTTGCCCCGTGCCGACAGGTCGGGGTCCCAACCCGCAGCAAAGCCCGAAGTTTGTAAGGCTGCGGAACAACTGCGTGGCTTAAGTAATGGAAAGCGCCTAAGATTTCTCCGTGCCGTCAGGCACGAAAGAATCTTAGCGGCGGCTTTCTAAGCCGCCGTTGATGAAAAAAGCAGCCGCGTCGCGTAGCGATGCCAGATTCCCCATCACGGAGCACAAACAAACCTCACTTCACCCCATACACCCAATGCTCATCGATCAACCTCGCCAGTGCATCCGGCCGGGTACCTGTAGGCACATGCTCATAGAGAAACCTTAGCAGCTTCTTGTCCCGCTCGCTGAGCCGGGTGAGCCCGCCAGTGTCACCGCCAGACTCATATACGATGGAATCCGGGAAGAACCCGGAGTCATTTCGGATGCCGAAGGTTTGGTAGAGCTCCTCCAACACAGTGTGACGAAGCAGGTCACCCGTCAGCTTGTCCCCGATAAGCACATAACCTGCCTCGATCTCCACCCGACCGTTCCACCGGATGAACTGCACGCCATTCATGTTGGCCGCGGTCTTCCCGATGTTCAGCCCCCAAGCCTTCGATGCCTCGCCCCAGCTCTCGCTGGCGGAGAATTTCAATTTGATCGACGCCGTCTTGGCGAGATCGGTCCCGTTCGTGGCCAGCGTGACGTCATGCACTCCCGCCAACGCCAGCCGGATTTCTGCCACGGCTTGTTCCAGTGCTTCCAGTTGCTCGGGCGAGCCGTTCTCTGCCACAATCACCACTGGTCGTGTCCAGCGTACCACCTGCAGTTTGCTGTCGCCCATCTCGGCCTTGGTGCACACCTCCATGATCCACCGCGCCTCCAGCCATTTCTGCGCGGAGAATGCGGATGAACCTGTCTTGCTGGCACAGCCTGCACCCAACGCCAGCACGAGAAAACCAGCCAGTGCTCCGTAAAATCCCTTTTGCATATGTTTTATTCATTCTCCGCCTCTCACACCTTCTTCTTTTTCTTCGCCTTCTCAGGTGTTCCCGGAATCTTTCTTCCTGTCGCCTTCGCCCAAGTTTCGTAATCCGCCTGCATCGCCTTCACGCGCGCCGGTTCCTTGGCCGCCAGGTCGTTCATTTCGGAGCGATCGGATTCGATATCAAACAGCTCCCATTGCTTTGCCTTGTTCAGCGTATCCCACACCAGTTTCCATTTCCCCTGGCGGATGGCGCAGTTGCCGGACCACTCCCAGCACACTTGCTCTGGCGTATTGCGGGTTTGCCCTTTCAAGATGGGCAGCAGGCTCTGGCCCTCCACCGGCGCGGTTGGCTTGTCCTTGAAGGTTTCCGGATACTTCGCGCCGGCCAGTTCCAGGCACGTCGGCAATACATCGATGATATGTCCTATTTGGCTGGTCTTCGTGCCCGCCTTCACCTGCGCGGGCCAGTGGACGATGAGCGGCGTGCTGATGCCACCTTCGTTCACCCAGCTCTGGTAACGACGGAACGGCGTGTTCTGCACCCAACCCCAGCTTGGTCCCACCGCCGTGTAAGTGCTCACGATGCCCGGTTGTTGCGTCGAGTCGCGGCCGCCCGGTTCTTCAGTGCAACCGCCATTATCGGACAGGAAGAAGATCACGGTGTTATCCATGATGCCCATGTCCTTGAGCGACTTCATCAACCGCCCGATATTCTGGTCCATCCGGTCCACCATCGCGGCATAGGTCGCCATGCGCAGGTCTTCCCAATCCTTTTCCGCCGTGTTCCAGTCGTAGGACTTGGAATCCTTACCGGAAAGGACCGGCGTCACATCAAAGAGCCCCATCGCTTTCTGACGTTCGTAGCGTTGCTTCCGCAATTCCTCCCAGCCCATCAGATACTTGCCGCGATACTTCGCGATGTCTTCCGGCGGTGCATGCAATGGGTAATGCGGCGCGGTGTAAGCCAGATGCAGGAAGAACGGTTTGCCCGCCTGCTGGAAACGCTTGATGGTTTTAATGCTGTGATCGGTGAAGGCATCCGTCGTGTAATAGCCCGGAGGAAACTCTTGGATGAGTTCATCGTTGTGGCCGAACACCCGCACCTTGCCGCCCTTGTAGGCGGGATCAGGCTGCGCTGGGTTGAAGAAATTGCAGCACCCATCCATCAAGCCGTAATACTCATCAAATCCCCGGTCATAGGGCCGCTGTGGTGCTTTAGACCCCAAGTGCCATTTCCCGCAAAGGGCTGTCTGATACCCCGCCAGCCGCATCGCCTCACCGATGGTCGGCATATTAAGCGGTATGCTGCTCCCGCTCCCGCGTGGGTACATGCCTGAGAGCAATGAAGCCCGCGTGGTGGTGCACTTCGCGTTGTTATAGAACTGGGTGAATCGCAGCCCTTCCTTTGCCAGCCGGTCGAGGTTCGGCGTCTGGATCTCGCCCCCGTAACACCCGATATCCGAGAACCCCATATCATCCGCCATGATGAGGATGATGTTTGGCCGCGACTCCGCCGCCTGCAGCGAATCATGAGGAAGCAGCGCGAGTACAAACAGACCGACCAGCCAGCGCAGGGAGAGATTCATAAACGAATAATGCCCCCCATAAAACTCAAGGCAAGGGCGGATTGGTTCTTCAACTTACACTCGAATTCCAATGCCCTCATTTCCCTCGCCCCCGGCATCGGGGGAGAGGGCCAGGGAGAGGGGGCAGCGAGCCTTATAAAAAATAGTTCGGTAGTGTGCCTCACGCTTCATTCCCCGGCCCCAAAGGGGCCAATGCCGGTAGCCACCAGTGACCAACGGGAACTGGTGGAAAACGAACAGAATAAACACCGCCCCGGAGGGGCGGATGAAATCATGACCGAACCAAGGGTGATTGATATCGGGTGACGTAAGGGTTGAAACGCCGCCGCACGCGACTTGTGCTGCCGGCATCTTGCCGGCAGTAACGGGGCGTCCACCGTAGCCAACCCAATTCATAATTTTGTGAATCACCTCCGACACCTCAGATCCCAATACTTTCACCTATCCACCCCCCAGCCATTCTGCTAAATTCCGCCTATAGCCCTTTAACCCGCGAAATCGCCTATGAACGCGTCACGCCGCTGCCTTGGTCTGTTGATTCTTTGGCTGTCCACATCAGGAGCGTTATGCGCCAACTGGCCATCCTGGCGCGGCCCAAATGGCGACGGCATCACCTCGGAAACCAATCTCCCCCTCAAGTGGGATACGGATAACAACGTCCGCTGGAAAATCGCCTTGCCCGGCCCGGGGAATTCCACCCCCATCGTCTGGGGTAACAAAGTCTTCATCACGCAAGCCGTGCCCAAAGACAAACGCCGCACCTTGATGTGCTTCGATCGCGCGAATGGCAAACTGCTCTGGCAATCCGGTGTCGTCTATGCCGAGCCCGAAAGCACGCACGCTACGAATCCTTATTGCTCCGCCTCACCCGTCACTGATGGCGAGCGCATCATCGTCTCTTTTGGCTCTGCCGGTGTGTATTGTTATGATCTGAACGGAAAGGAGCTGTGGAAGCGCGACCTTGGCAAGCAGGATCACATCTGGGGCAACGCCGCTTCGCCCGTCATCTTCGGTGACACCTGCTACCTGAACTTCGGTCCCGGTGAGCGCACCTTCCTCATCGCCATGGACAAGCGCACCGGTAAGACCCTCTGGCAGCACGATGAGCCCGGTGGCCGCTCCGGCAATCCCGAACCCGGCAAAGCGAATCGCGATATCTGGATCGGTTCTTGGAGCGATCCCATCCTGCGCAAGGTGAACGGTCGTGACGAACTCATCATGACTTGGCCCAAACGCATCTGCGCCTATGACCCGAAGACTGGTAAGGAACTCTGGACGTGTGACGGCCTCAACCCGCTTGTTTACACTTCCCCGCTCTACAGCGAGGGCATCGTGGTGGGCATGGGCGGTTTCGGCGGGATGAGCGCGGCAGTGAAAGCTGGTGGCAGTGGCGATGTCACCTCCACGCGCCTCTGGCATCATCCCAAGACCAAACAACGCATCGGTTCCGGCGTCATCCACGAAGGCCACATCTACATCCTTAACGATCCCGGCGTGGCTGAGTGCTATGAACTTAAGACCGGCAAACTCGTCTGGGAGGAGCGCATCAAGGGCCCCGGCCCCAGCGGCCAGAACTGGTCTTCCGTGATGCTTTCCGGCGATCGCCTCTATGCGCTGACACAGGGTGGCGATGCCGTGGTCTTCCGCGCCAATCCGAAATTCGAACTGCTCGCCATCAATCCGATGGGCGGCAAAGAGAGATCCAATTCCTCCGTCGTTCCGTCAGATGGTGAACTCTTCATCCGCACCCATAGCCACCTCTGGTGCATCAGTGAGCGGAAGGATGTGTCCTTTAATAATCGCTAACTCTAAGGATTTTGGATGAGACTTGAGAAATAGGCAGGGCGCTTATTTCTTCAAATGACGTTTGAAGAACTGTTCGCAGGTGCTTACAGCCAGATCGAAGCCATCC
>CAZRGY010000371.1:0-4760 GCA_964599715.1 uncultured Verrucomicrobiota bacterium
AGAGTTCTTTGAACGCCTCCAGCACGGTCAATACTCCGCTGCCTTTATGGAGCTTACTTACCACCAAGATTCTCTTGGCGGGGACTTCTGGTGATCGTACATCAGCCTTGAAGCGGTCAAACTGGATACCCGGTCGGATGATGGTCGGAGCCATGATACCGTAGCCCGTCTGGATCGCGGAATCACAGAGCATCTGGCAGGTGAAAGAGATGTTCTCGAAACGGAATGTCGAGATGCTGCCCGGTTGGTTCGCTGTCCGCTCACTGTCCGCATCATAGATGTGAGAGAGCCGCTTGGTATTGATGCTGTCACGCGTGGGCGTCACTTCATCCATCTTGTCGCGCTGCTTGCTCATCTCCAGCGTGGAGCGCATGGCGGATTGCGCCATCGGGAGCTTGGGCCGGTTCCACCAGTCCAGCCAAGGATCTTTGTTCAGCTCATTGGTGATCCAATAGTCGGCCACATCATAGGCCAGTGGCAACCCGCTCTGGTGCAGGGTGAAGATCAGCGATTTTGAAAGGCCGTGCAGGCTCCACACATACACCACATCCGGTCGGTAATCCGTGAGCGTCTCGCGCAGGATGTCATGATTGTGTGTCTCGAGTTTCCTCATCTCCAGAAACTCTTTTTGCAGGGGATGTCCGTAGACCCCATTCAACAGCAGTCGCCGGGAAGTCTCCTTGTCACGTTGCTCCGTCTTCAGGCCGTGATTTGAAGTCAATACCAGCACGCCATGGCCGCGCTTGCGTAACTCTGTAGCCACCTGTTCACAGCGAAAATCATACGTCCCCGCATGATGCGGCGGCAGGATGTTTACGAGGATGAGTATTTTCACAGCTCTTGAGACGAGACACTACTGAACCACATTCATATTGGCTAGTGTGATTGTGTCTCCGGGCTGAATGACCCCGGAAACGACCACTTGTGCCAGCACACCTTGCTTTCCGCCCTCCATCAATTGCCGCAATCCTTTCGCGATAGCATCCATCTTGTGGCAGGGGACTCTGGCCTCATACAGATACAGGACGGCTGAATTACCGACTCGGACTCTTTTCCCGATCAATTCCCGGAACCATATCCCCGTGGTCTCGATATTCGAGCGGACCACTCCCGGTGCGATCTCGTCCAAGCCCATTACCGCCGCGTGTTCCTCCAATATCTCCCGCTCGATCAAAGTAACTTGTCGCCTCGTGGGGCGTTTGGAATAACGCGGATTGCCTGCAATACCCTTGCCCGCGATCAATTCCATCGTGAACACATCCTGCATGCGTTCCCCTGCAAACTCGCTGTGCAGATGCAGCGAAGCCACTTTACCCAGAATCTTCGGGTCATTATTTAGCATTTTTTGCCTTTTACGCTGTCTGCCTAATTTTGACTATATTATTGGAGCATCAGTTCTTTCCTTCGTCATTCGAGCTTCGATATTCGTCATTCCCTTCGATGCTTGCCCTCAAGAGGCCCCTTCCTATAATCCGCCCATATGTTGGATATCAAACTGGTTCGCGAGAAGTCGGACTATGTTCGCGAACGGCTGTCCACTCGGGGGTCGGGGGACGAGAATAAGATTTCGGAGTTGCTGCAACTCGATGAGCAGCGGCGCAAGCTGGTGAACGAGACTGAGGTGCTCAAGTCTCAGCGCAATCGCGTTTCCAAAGAGATCGGCGCCCTCATGGGCCAGAAGAAGCTCGAGGAAGCCGAGGCGAAGAAGGCTGAGACGCGGGCCATGGGTGACCAGATCGCTGCGCTCGACAAGCAAGTCGCTGAAGTGGAGCAGAAGCGCGATGACCTGCAGCTTACCATTCCCAATGTCCCGCACGAATCTGTTGTCGTGGGCAAGACGGCGGCGGATAACCCCATCGTCCGTGTGCATGGCGAGAAGCCTGAGTTCGCCTTCCAACCCAAGACGCACATTGAGCTGGCAGAAGCGAGCAAGCTCATCGATTTCAATCGCGGTGCCAAACTCTCCGGCAGCGGCTTCCTCCTCTACACGAACTGGGGTGCCCGGCTGGAGCGTGCGTTGATCAATTTCCTCCTCGACCTTCACACCACGGAGCATGGCTACACTGAGGTCGCACCGCCGTATATCATCAACAAGGAATGCATGGTCGGTGTGGGGCAGTTCCCGAAGTTCGTGGATCAGGCTTATGCCGTGATGAAGGGAACGGACACGGAATCTCCCGCGCAATACCTGCTGCCTACGGCCGAGGCGCCTGTCGCGAATATCCATCGCGAGGAAATTCTTAAGGCCGAGCAGTTACCGATCTTCTATTGCGCTTACAGCCCGTGCTTCCGGGCAGAGGCTGGCGCCGCCGGAGTCGGTACGCGTGGCATGATCCGCGTGCACCAGTTCGACAAGGTCGAACTCATCAAGATCGTTCGTCCTGAGGACGGTTACGCTGAACACGAGAAGATGGTGGCGAATGCCGAGAAGGTTTTGCAGCTTCTCGAGCTGCACTATCACACCATCATGCTTTGCACGGGTGATATGGGTTTTGGCAGTGCCAAGACCTATGACATCGAAGTCTGGGCACCGGGGCAGGGGCAATACCTCGAAGTCTCGAGCTGCTCGAACTGCGAGGACTTCCAGGCCCGTCGCATGAATCTCCGTTACAAGGATGAGAAGGGGGAGAATCGTTTCCCGCACATCCTCAATGGCAGTGGCACCGCCTTGGCGCGACTCTTCGTCGCGTTGGTGGAAACCCACCAGCAGGCGGATGGCTCCATCCGCATCCCGGCTCCGCTGCAGCCGTATCTCAAAGCAGACCGGATTCCCGCATGAAGATTTTGCTCGCGAGCAGCGAAGTCCATCCGTTCTCCAAGACCGGTGGACTCGCCGACATGGTCGGAGCTTTGGCCAAGACCATGGCGCGCCTTGGACACCAGGTCGGGCTCGTGACGCCGCTGTATCGGGGCATCGCCGAGAAGCACAAGGGGCTGCGGCCCTTTGACTGGAAGCTCGACCTGCCGCTCGGTGATCATGTGGTCTCCGGCAGCGTGCAAGTCCTGCAACCGGAGCCGAACCTCACCATCTATTTCATTGACCAGCCCGCTTTCTACCAGCGGGCTTCGTTGTATCAGGAGGGCGCGCACGACTTCGCAGACAACGACCAGCGCTTCATCTTTTTTAGCAAAGCGGTCGTCAACCTCGCCCTCTATCTGCCATGGAAACCGGAGCTGGTACATATCCACGACTGGCAGGTCGGGTTGGTGCCCATGCTCCTGCAGGCTGAAGCTGCCAAGGCTGCCACCGGCAAGCCACCCGCCACGTGCCTGACCATCCATAATCTCGCCTACCAAGGTGTCTTCCCGGCGGACTCCTTCTGGCTGACCAATGCGCCCTTTGCCTACTTCAATCCGAGCGGCGCTGAATTTTGGGGTTCGTTGAACTGCTTGAAAGCGGCCATCGCCTTCTCGGATTACATCACCACAGTCAGTCCGCGTTACGCCCGCGAGATCACGACGGAAGAATTCGGCTGCGGGCTCGATGGGCTCCTGCGTTCCCGCAAGGACAAGCTCATCGGTATCCTCAACGGGGTGGATTACGACGAATGGAACACCACAAACAATCCGAGTCTCGTTTCCGCTTTTTCTGCTGAAGAACTCGCCGCCAAGACGGCCAATAAACTCGCCTTGCAAGAGCAGTTAGGATTACCCGTGCGCGCGGACGTGCCCATGTTCGGCACTGTCTCGCGCTTGGCGGACCAGAAGGGCATGGATATCCAGCTCGGGGCACTCGAAGAGATGCTCGCGGCGGATATGCAGTTCGTCCTGCTCGGCAGTGGCAGTCCCGCAATGGAAAACGCTTTCCGCAACCTGGCTCATCGCCACGCCAGCAAAGTCGGCATTAAGATCGGTTACGACCATGTGCTGGCCCATCGCATCGAGGCTGCTTGTGATTTCTTCCTGATGCCTTCCAAGTTCGAGCCCTGCGGCCTGAACCAGATGTACAGCCTTCGCTACGGCACCATCCCGGTGGTCCGTGCGGTCGGTGGTTTGGATGATTCCGTCATCGACGCTACGGAATCCAACGAAGAGGCGAACGGCATCAAACTCCACGAATACTCCGTGCGCGCTTTGGCCAAAGCCATCCGCAAAGCGCTCATCCTCTACAAGAATCCAGAGGCATTGCAGCACTTCCGCCAAAACGGTATGCAGGCCAACTTCTCATGGGACCGCACCGCCGCTGAGTATCTCGAAGTGTATCAGGCGGCGATGAAGGGGTAATTCACCTGACTGACTAACTGCCGGGCTTGCGCCTCCTTGGCGTCGAAGAATGCCTTTATTTGCGGCTCGTTGATGGGCGGGTGCAGCAGCGGTTCCGACTTCCGGCAACCTGTCCATAACCAGCCGGTCACAAGCCCGGCAGCCAGCAGCAGGAGGGAGTATATGCGAGTGGCTCCCATCTGTTTTCTTTCGCTGATTTCAATGGATAGACACCAACGAGGAAGGTTTTGTATGCCGCACAAAAAGAAAGTTTGAGAACGGGCTTTAGCCTGTCTCTCTTTCCTGAAATTTAGGATGAACTGAAATTGGCTGAGCTGCTCTACAGCTCCAGCGTAGTCATCCACGCGGTGTCCCCGAACTTGTCCTTGAATCTTTCGATGACGGCATCCGCAGCTGCTTTGTTTTCGAACACGGCAAAGGTCGTCGAACCGCTGCCGGACATCATCGCGCGCAAGGCCCCGTTGGCTTCGAGAAATTCCTGATACAGCTTCAGGATGGGATGCTTCTCCAGCACAGGTGCTTCGAGGGAATTGTAG
>CAZRGY010000372.1:0-4759 GCA_964599715.1 uncultured Verrucomicrobiota bacterium
CCTCATCCACCCACACCCCAAACCACCCGCCGCGCGCGAAGTAAAACCCCTCAAGATCGCGCAAATCCCGGTCCACCCCCTCCGGCTCCGGCGCCAGCCCATACTCCGCCAGCACACTGAAGACGAGCCGCTCAACGGCAGGGCCATCGGTATTGGTGGCTGCTCGGCAGGAAAGGGTTGGCACCGGCTTTGTCATTGAGCGTTGATATTTCACCGAATCAGGTGCGGTCAAGCTAAGGCATAGCTTGCTCACCCCGCACACTTTCCCTTCTTGCGTCCGCCTTGGCCCGTTGCTATGCATCGTAGTTTGATAAGGACGGTTCGCAACCCCGTCCTTCACCATAAGTAAATGAACGACATCGGCTCCATGATCGACCAGGCCTGCGCCAAGCAGGACCTCAATGCCCTTCGCCAGAAATATCTGGCCCAAGACGAATTCATCGTCGTGGAAAACTTTCTCCCGCCCGAGGCCATCAAGCTTTGGGACACCCAGCTCGAATCCCTGAAACCGCTCATCCATCGGAACTACATCCCCAAGCACAAGAAGGGTGGTAGCGTTTCCTACGCCCAAGTGGCGGACAAGGCCCCGGCCATGACGGCCATCTACCATCAGCCGAAGTTCATCGAGTTCCTGCAAAAGCTCGTGGATGCCAAGATCAAGGAATGCCCAGAATCCGATCCACACCGTTGCGCCCTCTACTCCTACACGGAAGAAGGCGACCACATCGGCTGGCACTACGACACATCCTACTACAAGGACCGCCGCTGGACCATTCTCGTGGGTTTCCAGGACACCTCCACCTCCAAGCTGCTCTGCCACCTGCACACGCGGAACAAGGGTCATGAGGTCGAGAAGCTCGAACTGCAGGTGAAGCCCGGCACGCTCGTCATCTTCAATGGCGACAAGGTCTGGCACTCCGTCACGCCCATCAAGGCGAACGAGCATCGCTTCATCATCTCGATGCAATACGTGACCAATGGCGACATGAATCCCTTCATGCGCTTCGTCTCGAACATGAAAGACGCCATCGCCTACTTCGGCTTCAAAGGCGTCTTCACCGGCAAGTCCGGCGCATCGGGGAGCGTCGCGCGGAATTGAACCCGCCTCCTCCCATCAAGTTTCCGGCCCTGCTGATCTGTGATGCGCAGACAGCAGGGCTGAATGTTGCCGCCCTCACGCTGCTGGACCGGCTCGTCGTGGCCGTCCATCGTGGTGGCGCAGGCCCCATCACCATCGTTTGTGCGGGCGAGGTGCCAGCGCTGAAGCGCACCAAGGCCCTCTCCATTCCGTTCACGGTGGTGAAAGAAATCCCGGCGTTAACCACCACCACACTCGTCGCCAGCACGTCGCTCCACGTGCAAACGGCGGATGTGAAACGTCTGCTCCAGCAGGGTGGCCGCTTGCTCACCAAGAATGGCACCCCCCTGCCCATCGGCTTGGTCAGTTCTCTGACACAACCCTTGGACACAGCCTTTGATAGCTTGCCCGGTCTGAAGGCTGAAGGCGTTGCCTATTCCATCACCGATGAAGCCTCGGCGCAATCCACCGAACGCGCTTTGTGGGCATCCCTGACCAGTTCCGCCGATGGCTTGGTGGACAAATTTTTCAACCGCCCGTGTGGTCGCCCGCTTTCGAAGCTGCTCATCCACACACCCATCACGCCGAACATGGTCTCGGTGACGTCCATCGTGACCGGCGTCATCGCCGCCCTGTTCTTCGCGCAAGGGGACAGCCGCTCCATCATCATCGGTGCGATCCTGTTCCAGATCTCCGCCATCATCGATTGTGTGGATGGCGATATCGCGCGTTCGGTTTTCAAAGAATCCCCCTTGGGCAAGTGGCTGGACCTCGCAGGCGATCAGGTGGTGCATGTGTCCGTCTTCGCCTGCATCGCCATCGGCCTCATCCGCACTGAGCAAACCGCTTACGGCACCTGGCTCGGCTTAAGTGCCGTGGCGGGCGCCATCCTGTCCTTCGTAGTCATCGTCCGCGGCATGCGCTTTCCGCCTGAAGATCGCAACCAGACACTGCAGAAGCTCATCGATTCGGCCACGAACCGTGACTTCTCCGTGCTCGTATTCTTCCTCGCCTGTTTCCAGGCGTTGGAATGGTTTCTCTGGATGACCGCCATCGGTAGCCATGTCTTCTGGTTGACCGCCTTGGCCTTGCAACCTTCCGCCAAGAAGCTCCAGACTGTCCCGCGATGAAATTGCTCTGGAAAACGCTGGCCCTGCTGCTCGGCCTCGCGCTTCTGGGCTGGTATCTCTCCCAGTCGGACCTGAAGTCTGTCTGGGAATCCCTGGGCAAACTCGGCTGGCTGGCGCCCGTCGCGCTCATCCCCTACTTCGTTGTCTATCTCTTTGATTGCCTCGGCTGGCGCTTCACCTTTGCCAAAGACCTGGCCGCCTCTTACTGGACGCTCTTTCGCGTGCGCTGGTCCGGTGAAGCCATGAATAATATTCTGCCCTCTGCCTATATCGGCGGCGAGGCGCTGAAGATCTATCTGCTCAAGAAACACGGTGTCACGGGTAATGCTGCTACTTCCAGCGCGGTAGTATCCAAGACCGCACAGACCATCGCCCAAGTCCTCTACATCGTCGTGGCGTCGGTTGCATTCATGTATGTAGCCGGCGACAAACCCGGTTTACGCGCTGGCATGATGGTCGTACTCACGGGTGGCGCCATCGTGGTGGCCAGCATGCTCTGGATCCAACAACGCGGCATTTTCAGCACCTTGCTCGGTATCACCAATCTCTTGCGCCTGAAACTCGCGGTGGTTGAAAAACATCGCGAGAAAATCCAAGAGGTGGACCGCACCATCACCGGTTTCTATCGCGATCACCGTCCACGCTTCTTCGCCTCGGTCTCCTCCTATTTCATCGGTTGGCTGGCGGATACATTGGAGATCTATCTCGTGGCCCATTTGCTCGGCATGCCGATCACCTTGCCGCAAGCCATCGCCGTGGAGGCCTTCACGAGTGTCGCCAAGATGATGGGGATGTGGGTGCCCGGCGCCATCGGTGTGCAAGAGTCCGGTATCATCATGCTTGGCAAGCTGGCTGGCTTGCCAGAAACTCTTTGCATCGCTTACGCCCTGCTCCGTCGCGCCCGCGAAGTCATCTTCGTCCTGATCGGCTGGCTGCTCTTCTCCACCGAGGAAGCCAGCCTGAAAGCCTTGAAGGCCCGCACGGAAGTAGCCACCCCGACCAACAGTTGATTCTTAGTCATTAGATTTTTCATGAACGCTATCCTTTACGTTGCCGGTCGTGCCGCCCGCCTTGGAGCCGCCACCGGTGGTCGTCACAAAGTCCTCCTCGAGTTCGGTGGTAAAAGCCTGCTGGAACGCCACCTCATGCACCTCGCGCAACTGGGCGTCCCGCGTCTTGATGTCGTGACGGGTTACAATCGCGAGCAACTCCAGGCCGCCTTCCCCGCCCTGCAAGCGCGTTACGGCGTGGAGATTGTGGAGCATTTCAACGAAGCCTTTCTCGAAGGCAGCGCGTTGAGCATGCTCACTTCCCTGCCCGCGTTGGAAGCCGTCAAAGATCGCGTGCTCATCATGGATGGCGATGTGCTCTATGACATCCGCATGCTGCAGGCTTTGGTGGATTCACCCGAGCGCACTGCCCTGCTCGTGGACCGTAATTACTCGACCGCCGATGATGACCCGGTGCTCGTCCCCATGCGCAAAGGTCGTCCGTTCGATTTCGTGAAGAAGTGGACCGGTGAAGCGGACACCATCGGCGAATCCGTCGGCTTCTTCAAATTGGATGCTGCCGATTTGCCGGTCCTCATCCGTGAGACCAAAGGCCGTGCGACCGGCGCAGGCCGCAGTGATTCCTACGACGATATCCTGCGCGTGCTGGCAAAGGCTGGCAGCTTCGGCGCCGTGGATGTCACTGGCATCCCGTGGACCGAGATCGATTTCCCGCAAGATCTGGAATATGCGAATGGAACGATTCTGCCCAAGCTGGTGGCGTAAGGCAGTTAGCAGCACTAGGCCCGTGCTGCCGGCATCTTGCCGGCAGTAAGTTGCCGCCCGCACTTTCACCAGTGCTTGAATGATTTAGAATAGGCTTCCCTGTCGGCCGTGCCGTCAGGCACGAAAGAATCCTAGCGGCGGCTTTCAAGCCGCCGTCCGCAATTTAAGCAAGCCCGTCACGTAGTGACGGAAGATTCTGCCGACATGATACTCTTCCGTCGCTACGCGACTGAGTCCCTTCATACAAGCAAGCAGCGGCTTGAAAGCCGCTGCTATGAATCCAACCCTCGCTAACGCGAGGTGGAAAACTGACAATCGTTCACGCATTCACCGGCACATCGTAATACTCCAGCGCCCACTCCTGCATATATCGCACTTGCGTCGGCTTGATGCGATAGACCAGCAGCGCCGGATTGTCGATCGACCCGAGATACTTCCGCATCAGCGGATTGCCGTCCCAGATATCCTGTAGCAAGGCCCGGTCCGTTAAGACCTCGGCCACACCAGTGAGGCGCACCTGGTTGTGGCCCTCATCCAAGTAGCACAGTTCCACCTTGGGATTCGCCGCGATCTCCCCCGTCTTGTGATACATCTTGAGATTGGCGACATACACCGTGAAGCCATCCGTGCGCACCGGTGATACCGGCCGTAAACGCGGTTGATCACCATCGATGGTCGCGAGATACGGAAACCGGTCTTCCTTCACCACCTTGGTGGCGCGTTCCAATACTTCTGCCGGGGTAAGTGTGGGACTGTTAGGAGGGGTCATGGCTGGG
>CAZRGY010000373.1:0-4721 GCA_964599715.1 uncultured Verrucomicrobiota bacterium
TTGCGTCTCTTGGAGACGCACATCCCCGAAGCCGAGATCACCCTCTGGCCCTCCGATGTGCGCAATGGTGTCGAGGAGATGCTGAAAAAGCGTTTCCCGAAACTGCGCCTCGTGACCAAGGAGCAAGCCTTCGAAAGCGATTTTCTGCTCCACGGTTCCGGCCCTTATCTCACCGCGTGGCGGGATGTCGCCGCATGGAAGCAGGTGACCGGCAAACCCTACGGCGTCTATGGCATCACCATGGCCCCGGCCGGTGATCCCGGCATGAAGATCATGCGCAATAACGGCCTGGACGATAACACGCGTGAACTGCTGAACACCGCGAGCTTCGTTTTCTTGCGCGACAGTGTTTCCCTCCAGGTCGTCAAGCAAGGCGGCGTCACTTGTCCCATCATCGAGTTCGGCCCGGACGGGGCCTTTGCCGCCGATGTCCGCAATGACGAGGCCGCCCTCGCTTTTCTTAAGGCCAACAACCTGGAAGAAGGCCGCTACCTCTGCTGCATCCCCAATCTGCGCAATGCCCCTTACTGGAGAGTGAAGCCCGGCTACGCCTTCGATGAGAACAAGCACAAGCGCAACGAGGAGATGAAGGAGCACGATCACAAGCCTCTGCGCGATGCCATCATCGCCGTCGTCCGTGAAGCTGGCATGAAAGTCATGGTTTGTCCTGAGGACTCCACCCAGATGGAAACCGGCAAGGAACTGCTCGTCGATCCCCTCCCAGCCGATGTGAAAGCCAAAGTGGTCTGGCGCGAGAAATTCTGGCTGACCGATGAAGCCATCAGCACTTACGTGCGTAGCGCCGGTCTGTTCGGCAGCGAGATGCATAGCCCGATTATGTGCGTGGGAAATGGCGTCCCCGCCATTGTCTGCCGTTTCGCCGAACAGACCACCAAAGGTTTCATGTGGCGTGACATCGACTTGGGCGACTGGCTCTTCGACCTGGATAAAGAAGAAGAACTTCGCCGTGTCGCCCCCGCCGTCCTCGCCATGGCCAAAGACCCTGCCGCCGCCAAGGCCAAGGCGGCCAAGGCCCGCGAATTTGTCCGGCAACGTCAGCAGGCCACCATGGCCATCTTAAAAAAGGCCGCCACCGTGGGTGGCTGATCTGGAGGCCGGCCTATCAGCAGCCCGCTCACTTCGACTTCAGCCCCCAGATATCCTTCACGTTGAAGCGCAGGTCATCGTAGCCCCACGCTTCCACGTGGGTATCTACGAAACACACGTTCGCCTTCGCGCCATGGCGCACTGCCGGCTGTTTCTGGATAGAATGAGGGTAATCTCCCCGTTCATCCGGCGCGAACGTTGTGATATCCGTGCGGAATCCGCCACCCAGCACATCCTTCGGGTCTTTCGGCACCCCCACATCCCCCACCATCCACAGTTCGGAAGGCCGCTTGATCTCAGTAAGAAAATGGCTCCCTCGCTTCGTCCCATCCGCCCGGTAAGCGTAGTCGATGATGGAAGGCAGCCCGGGTATATAGCTCTTCCCCTCCAACGGCCCATACCCATCCATGCGCTTGCCGAACGGTGAATCCAGATCACCTCCACGCACCTCCGGGCAACGCCATATCCCCTGCACATCATTCGTCTCCGGCATGTAGTGACCATCCGTGAGGATCTGATACCACCAGTTCGTCGGATTATGCGGCACGATCTTGCTGCCCCAAGGGCCACCGCTGTTCAAGGGCGGCAACTGCCCCTTGTGATCATCCGCATACAGGATGAATGCCTGCCCCACCTGCCGCAGATTGCTCACGCATTTGATGCGTAGTGCCTTGCTCTTGGAGCGAGAGATGGCGGGTAACAGCAAGGATGCCAAGATCGCGATCACCGCCACCACCACCATCATCTCCGTGAGCGTAAACGCCGCCGCCCGCACATCATCACGACGTCCGTTGCTGCGCTGCTGTTTCAATACATCAATCATCCGCCCGTATCGTCCAGATGCCCCGATGCCCGCCGATCAAAGTGCCCGCCCTGCCCTTCGGCCCGACCGTCTGCTCCGGCGTGAGCAACTCCGCATGACCATCGATCATCAAGTAGTTGAACTGCCCCTGATGATGCTGTTCAGCAGGCATGGAGTTCGTCCCCAACTGGTCCACCGTCCGCGTGATGAACGCCCCCGAACTGATGCCCATGATATTGTTTTCACTGATCTGCTCCGTCGCCAGCATCGTGGCCGAGGGATTCAAGATCATGGACATCGTCACTGCTGCTTGTTCGTTTGTCCGTTCGTAATTGTAGATCTTGGGATCCTGTTTCTTTTCACCCTTGGCCCCGAAATCCAGCCAGAGCCCGATTCCGGTATTGTTCTCGGCAGAGGGTGGCCAATTGTCTGCCCGCATATCATGCCGCGGCATCGAGTAACTGCGCCGCTGCCCGCGAAACTTCTGCGCCCACGAGGCTGGCGCCACCGTATCCTGCGGGCAACGCAAAAGCGGAGCATAGACCTGGTTTGTGGACGTACTGTCGCCTCCGTTCTCGGAAAGCCAGACCGTGCGCAAGTTCCCGCCCATGAAAGCATCCCAACTGTGATTGTCCTGATTCTGATAGCGGACATAGGCATACGGCAGGCGGCTGGCCGAGTTCATCGTATAGACCGCCATCGCGTTGCCGATCAGCTTCAGGTTCGCCATGCAGGCACTATCGCGCGAGTGCTGCTTGCCTTTCTTAAGACCAACAGCACCCAGCACCGCCAAGGCAGCCACCACTAAGAGAATCAGCAAGACCTCCCACCAGACCATGGCGTGCTCGTGATTATATTTTCGCCCCAATTTCATTTACTGCTCCTTAAAGCAAATCTGCCCCACATAAACCGTCGGCTATTCAGACGATTCCACCATAGGTGTGACGACAGAAATATGGATACCTCTCCCCAGCCACTTCATCGTCGGGAATATGCCCACAATTGCAAGTTAAGATAATCCCGTCGTTTGTTACAAACTGAAGGATGATTTCCTTCCATTCGACGGCCTTGGTTCGAAAATGCTCCCACCATCCACAAATCAACGGGCGCACCAAAGCGTTGCCCTGACATCGCAAAGCATTATATTCCCCTCACTGATGCGTCGCAGTTTCTGGATGATGATTTGGTTGTCCGCCCTGGTCTTACACCTTGGCGCGCAAACGCCATCACCCACTCCAGCTACTCCGGCGCTTGGACTGGTTTGGGATGCAACCACCAAGGAAGCCACCCCCAAGGCTGACGAGAGGGATATCCCGTTCACCTTCGCGGTGACGAATCACGCCACTACCCGCATCACCATCGAGCGCATCGAGCCCTCCTGTGGCTGCACCTACGCCGAACTGCCCAGTGAGCCGTGGCCTCTGGAGCCCGGTCAGGGCGGTCTCCTCAAAGTAGAGTTCGACGCCCGCGGCAAATTCGGCACCCTCACCAAGACCATCCTCATTTACACCAGTGTGGGGCCCACGACTTTGACGGTGAAAGTGACTCTCCCAGAAGTTCCCCCCTCCACCGCCCGCGACAACACCGAACGCGTGACTAACCTGATGCTGGCCTCCAAGAACCGGCAGGCCGTATTTCAAGGCAAGTGCATCACCTGCCATGTCACACCGACCATCGGCAAAATGGGCAAAGAGCTTTACACCACGGCTTGCGGTATCTGTCACGATGCCGAGCATCGCGCCAGCATGGTGAAAGATCTCAAGGCCCTGACCTACGGCACCACCAAGGCCCATTGGGAACACTGGACGCGCAATGGCAAACCCATGTCCCTCATGCCCGCCTTCGAGCAAAAGCAAGGTGGTCCTCTGACCGAGGCGCAGATCGAGTCCCTCGTCGAGTATCTCAGCACGAGCAAGGAATTCCCCTCCAACGTCACCATCCCAGCCACGCCCACAGCCAAACCATGAGCGGACTCTTTATCACCTTTGAAGGCACCGAGGGCGGCGGCAAGAGCACCCAGATCCAATTGCTGGCAGAGACCTTGCGCGGCTTGGGGCATACGGTCCGCACCTTGCGCGAACCCGGTGGCACCCCCATCGGTGAGGAGATCCGCCACCTGCTCAAACACAGCGAGGCCAACCGCGGCATGAGCAGCGAGACCGAGTTACTGCTCATGAACGCCAGCCGCGCCCAAATCGTCCGCGAGGTCATCCAACCGGCGCTTCAGGCAGGCGAGATCGTGCTGTGCGACCGTTTTTATGATTCCACCATCGCCTACCAGGGCTATGGGCGTCGGCTTGATTTGGGTCAGGTCCAAGGCGTGGTCGATTTCGCCGTAGGCACCACGCACCCTGATTTGACCCTCCTGCTCGCCGTGCCACTGGCCGTGAGCGAAGCCCGGCGCCAGGCCCGCAATCAAGCCGCGACCGCATGGAAGAAGCCGACCGCGCCTTCTTCGAGCGCGTGGAAAAAGGCTTCGAAACCCTCGCCCGGCAGGAACCCCACCGCATCAAGACCATCGACGCCACCCAATCCATCGAAGCCGTCTCCGCTTCCATCTGGACCCAAGTCGCGCCCCTCGTATCCAAAGGCTGAAGCCCGTTAAAACGTTCACAGCGTTAAGTCGTTAGAACCGTTGAAACATTCAAACCATTCACAATCCAACCACTTTAACCGTTTTACAAACCACTTCCCCCTCTGAACCCTGATCGTTGAAAGTGATCGCCACTGGTGCAACCAGTGTTGAACGCATCTCAAACTTTCCCTTTTCTGCATTCTCCCTTCTTAATTCTACATTCCCTGAAATGGCCTT
>CAZRGY010000374.1:0-4714 GCA_964599715.1 uncultured Verrucomicrobiota bacterium
AGGCGCTCGGCACTTGGTGGTAGTGGTTGAAGATGTCATGATATTTCTGGTGATCGCGTTCGCGTTGCAAGAGTCCGAACCCTTTCACGCCCGGCAACGAGAAGACCTGATGCCGCATCACCGAGGCGTTGTTGAGCGGCCGCCACAACGTCTCGCCATTGCTGGACTTGATGAGCAACCCATCCGAGTCATGCACTTCCGGACGGTAATCATCGAACTTCCGCTCCGAGTTCTTGCCGAACCAGAACATGCTGGTGAGCGGCGCCATGCCCAAGGTCTTCAACGCTTTCTGCTGCGGGTTCACCGCCTTGATCAGCTCCGGTGTGCGCAGGAAAAGCACCACTTCGATGTCTGCCACCGTCGTCTCACCCGGCTTGATTCGGAACTCATACGCGCCTGTGCAGCTCACGCTGTCGAGGATGGCGTAGAGGACCAGCTCCGTGCTGCCCATGTCCGGCTTGCCCAGCCACCAGTCCGTGAAGATGGGGAATTCCTCCGGCCGGTCCAGTTCACCTGAATCGATCGCCAGTCCGCGGGCGGAAAGGCCATATCGCTGCCCGGCTCCCAGCAATCGGAAATAACTCGCCCCGAGAAATGAACCGACTTCGTCATACTTCTCCGCCTGGTTCACCGGATACAGCAGCTTGAACCCCGCATAACCCGTCCGTGCCGGGATCTGCTTTTGGATCTTCAACTTGCCGTAATCGAAGAACTCCTGGACGAACCGGATGTTCTGCACATGCGTGGCCGAGAACTCATTCACCCGCACCGGCTCCTGATAGAGATAGCCCGGATGGAAGAACTCCACCCGGAAAGGCAGATCGTCCATGGCCCAGAGCGCCCGGTCTGACCGGAAACGGATCTCCCGATACTTGTCGTAATCGAGTGAGTCCGCGCGGAGTACGGCCGGGAGATCGGCCTTGGGTGAGCGGAATGGCTTGAGCGCGCGTTCCCGGGCCTTCTTGGCCACGTAGTCGAGCGTCACTTGGGCGGATTCAGCACCCTCCAAGGACTGCCCGGTGCAGAACCCGATCAAAAGCCACACCAAAATGCAGCGTTTCATGTTTTGGTCTGTCCCATTCAGGACAAACAGGGGCAGGAACGTATAGCAGCCCAAACGCTTTGCAAGCCCGATTCAGAAACTTTGTTTTTATAGGGGTTTTCCCGGATAATGTGGATATCGGATAGGCTGGTGTGGAATTCATCGCGGCGCGCTGCTTGGGCGGACCGTTCTGCGGTCTTCGCAGGTTCTACACGGTGCAGGCCAAGATGAAGCTTCTGGATTCGGCCATGAGGGTCTTATTTCATAGGGCGACTCCACCTGATTGCTTCATGCATAAACTGATAATTATGAATGCGTTTCATATATTAAAATATGGAAACGGTTTTTGACGTTTTTTCGTAAAGCGTTAGGCTGGAACCCGTGATTGGCATGGCCCAATACTTCAGCTAGAGTCGCAACGCGCATGAAGCCTTCCTTCAGTCAGTACCAACTCGACGGTTTTTTTGATGAGATGTTCAGTGGCCCACGGAAGCCGCGGCCGCATTACCGTCGCTTGCAGGAGCGTTTCCAAAAGCTCTCGGGTGAGGACATGGAACAGCGCCGCCAGATGGCCGACCTGTCCTTCCTGAACCAGGGCATCACCTTCACCGTCTATAGCGACAACAAAGGCACCGAGCGTATCTTCCCCTTTGATCTCGTCCCGCGCATCATCCCGTCCAAGGAATGGGAACACATCGAGGCCGGCCTCGTGCAGCGCATCACCGCGTTGAACCTCTTCCTGCACGATATCTATCACGGGCAGATGATCATCAAGGACGGCGTCATCCCGCGTCACTTCGTGGAAGAGGCCAAGCATTTCCGCCCGGAGCTGATGGGCTTCGATGTCCCGCGCAACATCTACATCCACATCTGTGGTTCCGATCTCGTGCGCGATGATTCCGGCCAATATCTGGTGCTGGAAGATAATGGCCGTTGCCCGAGCGGTGTCTCCTACGTGCTGGAGAATCGCCAGACGCTCAAACGCGTCTTCCCGAATCTCTTCGAGCAATACAGCGTGCGCCCGGTGGAGCAATACACCGAGGAGTTGCTGAAGCTGCTCCAATACATCGCCCCCCACGGCAAACCGAACCCCACCGTGGCCGTGCTCACGCCCGGTATCTATAACAGCGCGTATTTCGAACACTCCTTCCTCGCGCGGCAGATGGGTGTGGAGATCGTGGAGGGCCGCGATCTCGAAGTGCGGGATAACCACGTTTACATGCGCACCACCAAAGGCCTGCAGGCCGTGGACGTGATCTATCGCCGTATCGATGATGATTTCCTCGATCCCCAAGTCTTCCGTCGCGATTCCATGCTGGGTGTGCCTGGCATCGTCGGGGCTTATCGTGCGGGCAATGTCTCCCTCGCCAATGCCATCGGCACCGGCGTGGCGGATGACAAGGTCATGTATTATTTCGTGCCCCGCATGATCAAATACTACTTGGATCAGGACCCGATCCTGCCGAACGTGCCGACTTATCTCGCCAGCGAGGCGGAGGACATGAAGTATATGATGGATCATCTGCCCGAGCTCGTGGTGAAAGCTGCGAATGAAGCCGGTGGTTACGGCATGATGGTCGGTCCGCACTCCGACAAGAAGACGATCGAGAAGTTCCGCAGGCTCATCAAGGCCGACCCGCGCAACTACATCGCGCAACCCACCCTCGGCCTGTCCCGCCATCCCTGCTGGGTGGATGGTAACTTCGAGGGACGCCATGTCGATCTGCGTCCTTATGTATTATATGGTGAGAAAGTCAGCATCATCCCCGGCGGATTGACGCGGGTGGCGCTGAAAAAAGGCTCACTGGTGGTGAACTCCTCCCAGGGCGGCGGCAGCAAAGACACCTGGGTGCTGGAGGGAGAACAATAATCCGATTTTTCGCGTATGTTAAGCCGAGTTGCTGATGGACTTTACTGGATGGGCCGTTACGTCGAGCGGGCTGAGAATGTGGCCCGCCTCGTGGATATCAACCTGCAGATGACGCTGGATGTGCCCGCCCGCCAGGCCGAGCAGATGGCCAAGAACTGGCGTCCGGTCGTGGCCTGTTTTGGTGACGAGGAGGAATACCGGAAAAAACACAGCAAGGCCGATGAAAAAGAAGTCATCGAATTCCTCGTGTTTGACCGTGACCACACGAATTCCGTCATCGGGAGCTTGTGCGCCGCGCGTGAGAACGCCCGCACCATCCGTGAGCAGATCACCTCGGAGATGTGGGAGGAGCTGAACCGCGCCTATCTGTGGTATAACAGCAAGAGCGCGCGCCAGGCCTTTGAACGGAACGAATACGAATTCTTCCAGCGCATTATCCAGACGATGCAATTGTTCGGTGGCATCACGAATTCCACCATGCTGCATGGTGAGGCGTGGGATTTCATCCAGATGGGCAAACACCTTGAGCGCGCGGATAAGATCACCCGTATGCTGGATGATGAGTTCCACCTGATGAAGCAATGCGGCAAGACACCTGCCGATGGCTTGCTCCAGTGGCTCTCCATCTTGCGCATGTGCAGTGCCCGCCAGACGTATCAACGTCTCTACGGTGCCGGCGTGCAACCCATCAAAGTGGCAGAACTCCTCCTGCTGAATGCCGATCTCCCGCGCTCTGTGCTGTTCTGTCTGCATCACGCGGATGAATCCTTGCGCCGTATCTCCGGTGTGGCTCCGGGCCGGTTCTCCAATCGCGCCGAGCAATTGAGCGGCCGCTTCCTCGCTGAGCTCACCTACAGCCGCATCAGCGATATCTACAGCCAGGGTCTGCACAAGGCCATGGATGAATTCCAGATCCGCTTCAACCAGATCAGCGCGGAGTTCTACTCCACCTACATCTACCACGCGGAACCCGAGATCATCATCCCGCCCGTGCCCGTGCAACAACAGCAGTAGCCGCTGGAAATACTCCATCATCAACGGGGTTGTTGGGTGGTTGCCGTGAACGGGATGAAGCTCTTTCCTGTGCGCATGGCTTCTCTCTATTCATAGGGGAGACATCGTATATCCGCCGCTCAAAGCTCATCTACCTCCGTCGATTCCCTTTGCGCCAATCCCGTTTTCATGCCAAATAAACTGCTGCACCACACGAAAGTCATCGCATGAAATACGTCCTCGCCTTTGACCAGGGAACTACCAGTTCACGCGCCATCGTCTTCGATCAACGCGGCGGCATCGTTTCTGTCGCACAGCAGGAGTTCCGTCAGATCTTCCCGCAGCCCGGCTGGGTGGAGCACGACCCGCGCGAGATCTGGGCCACGCAATCCAACGTCGCCGCCGAGGCCATCTTGAAGGCCGGCCTCACCGCACGCGACATCGTCGCCATCGGCATCACGAACCAGCGCGAGACCACCGTCGTGTGGGACAAAGGCACCGGCCAGCCCATCCACAACGCCATCGTCTGGCAGGATCGCCGCACCGCCAAAGTCTGCGACCAGCTCAAGAAAAAGAAGCTCGCCCCCATGATCCGCAAGAAGACCGGCCTCGTGGTGGACGCCTATTTCTCCGGCACCAAACTGCAATGGCTCCTGAATAACGTCCCCGGTGCGAAAGCCAAGGCCAAGCGCGGCGAGCTCGCCTTCGGCACCATCGATTCCTGGCTCATCTGGAATCTCACCGGTGGCCGCGTCCATGCCACCGACGCCACGAACGCCTCCCGCACCATGCTCTACAATCTGAAGACC
>CAZRGY010000375.1:0-4689 GCA_964599715.1 uncultured Verrucomicrobiota bacterium
TTTTTCTTTCCTGCCTTCGCTAAGCCGCGGCCAATCCCGCAAACCCGTAGACTTTTCTCCCACCCTGACGATAAATCAGCCTCGCGGTTTCATTACTTAATTTACATTCATTTTTCTTATATAAACAGCGTCATAATTTCTTTCACCCAAATTGCCTATGTTAATTTTTTATTTATTAATGGTATAAGCGATATGAATCCATCAAGAGAAGGACACCCAACCATGAAACTTACTCGCATATCTTCCGGCGCGGTCGCAGCCGTTTGCCTGCTGCTGGCAGGCTGTGGCGGTGGCGACAGTACCGACCTCGCTGAGCCCGTGCCACCGCCGGTCGCCGCTCCTGTTGTGACGGACACCGTCACCGCCGCCCCGGTCGCGCCCCCGCCGTCTGACAGCGCGCCCGCCACCCTGAAACCGGCGCCTCCGGATCTTTTCACCAGCTACAAAGTCAGCGCCGACGGCAGCCCCAACAAGACGGACGTCGAAGCCCTGCAGGCCGTTGTGGATGGCTACGCCTTTGGCCCCGATGGCCTCGGTGCCCCGCCCCTCAAAACTTTGGATGACCTCGTCACCAGCGGTTATATCAAGCGGCTGCCCCCACCACCCAAAGGCATGAAGTGGGCCTACGACCCGCCCAAATGGAAAGTCTCCGTCGTCCCCCAATAAAGAACACCAAACCTATGTTATGAAACACCTGCCGCTAACCAACTTCTTCCGCACCTCGCGCAAGGCCTTTACCTTGATCGAGCTGCTCGTCGTCATCGCCATCATCGCCATCCTGGCCGGCATGCTCCTGCCCGCCTTGGCCAAGGCCAAGCAACGCGCCATTACGAGTAATTGTATCACCAACCTGAAGCAGATGGGCCTGGCCAACGGCATGTACTTTGCCGATAACAAACAGAAGCTTCCCTATGCCGCCCTCATCTCCGTGGTCGGTGGCCAGAACTATTCTTGGGATGACCTCATCATGGGCTATATGGGCGCTCCCTACGTCATGGGTGATGGCCAGACCAACTGGCGCATGGCTTGGGATAAAACCGCCTCAAATCCGACACCGAAGGCCCGGCAGAAAGCCTTTATCTGCCCCGCTGACAAGATAGATTGGCCAGGCAATGAAAACCCCGCTAATCGCTATGGCGGCCTTCGGCGCAGCTACACCATGCCGAGCCACAGCATGGATCACGTCCATGGTGGGCGCGGCAACATCTGTCATCCTAATCCCGCCAACAACACGGCAGTTGGCCTTTGGTGGTGGAATAGCACCCACACTCATGCCAGCACTTGGAACACCATGGACGGCGATCGCGATGCCACCACCGGTGATCCCCGCATCTATGCCCGCCGTCAGGCCGCCGTCAACGAACAGATCATCCAGGATGTGAGTGGCACCATGATGATCACCGAGCGCATCGCGAATAACAATCTGCTCGGTGCCGCCGGTGAATCCCGCATCGACAATGCCAATGCGCACATGAATACCGGCCATGGCTACTCAGAGGACGCCCATCATGGTCGCAACATCTACACCTATCTGTTCGTTGATGGTCATGCCGAAGTGCTGGACAAGAACGCAACTCTCGGCCTGACCAACATCAATCGCGGTCTGCAGACCGGCATGTGGACCATCAACGCCAAAGATTGATCCACTAATCTCACCTTACCACGGCGGCGGGCTCAGGCTCGCCGCCTTTTTTATTTCCCTGGATGGACAGGAAACGGATTCTGCCCGAAACTCTCCCCGGCATGAGCCTCCGTTTCCATCATCCGCCCGCCAGGATTCGTTTCTGGCGCGACCTCGCCACTCAGGCGCAAATGGCCGGTCATCCCACGCCCTGCTATATCTTCTCCGTGGAACCGCTGCAGGCAGCCCTGCAGGAACTCGACGACGCATTCGGGCATCTCCCCATCAAGCACTGGCTCTCCTGCAAAACCCAGCCCCTGCGTCCGCTGTTGCAATGGTGGCAGCGCCTGGGTCGTCCCATCGAGGTCGTTAGTGAATTTGAATATCGCGCCGCTCTGCACGAAGGCTTCGCCGCCGATCACATCCTCGTGAACGGCCCCGCGAAGCACCGCTGGCTCCCGAGCTGTGCCGTCGCGGGCTTGTGGGTGAACTTCGATTCGTTGAACGAACTCAAAGCCCTCGCTCCCCTCGCCAAAAAACTGAAGTGGCGCGTGGGCCTGCGCCTGCGCACGAGTGAGGAGTATGATCCGGAAGCCCCTGAGTTCCCCACGCAGTTCGGGTTGGGAGCCGGTGAGATCGCAGCCGCTTTGAAGATATTGAAGCGGCATCAACTCCCGTTGGAGGTGCTGCATTTCCATCTACGAACGAATGTGGCGTCAGCGGTGAATTACCGGTGTGCCCTGCTGGAAGTGCGCGCCCTCTGCGCCCAATATTCCCTCACACCGCGCTATCTGGATTGCGGCGGCGGCTTCCCGCCGGAACATGTGCTGGGTATGGATGGCGAACCAGTCGCGAAAAATTTCAAGCTGACTGAGATGGCCGCCGTGTATGCGGAAGTGCTGAAGTGGTTTCCTTCGTGTGAGGAGATCTGGTTGGAGAATGGGCGGTGGTTCAGCGCGCGCAGCGGGGTGCTGGTGGTGACGGTGCTGGATGAGAAATCAGGGAAGGGACATCGCAACCTCATCTGCGATGGTGGCCGCACCATGAACGCGCTCATCTCGAATTGGGAGACCCACGAACTCCTCACCCTTCCTGTGCGAAAGGGCCGCACCATCCTGACCACCGTGAACGGCCCCACGTGCATGGCGTGGGATAAACTGGCCCGCCGCCCCTTGCCCGCCAGCATTACGACTGGCGATCGCTTACTCTGGCTGGAGGCGGGCGCCTATCATCTGCCGTGGGAGACGCGGTTTTCACATGGGTTGGCGGGGGTGTTGTGGCATGATGGGAAGGGGTTGGTAGAGGTGCGGGTGAAGGAGGTTTGGGAGAAGGGATTTTAACCGCAGATGGACGCAGATAAACGCAGATGGGGAGGGAGAGTTTATTGACAGGATTTACAAGAGCCGGTCGCACCGGCAGGCCTCCAGGATAGAGGTGGCGTGATGCGTGATGCGTAACTGAGGATTGCGTGTGGCAGGTTTGAGGCGAAGGGAGGTGAGCGTCTTGGTCAGACCGCGTCATCGAATCTCCTCTCAACTGTTCCAGTCGCTACGGCCTTGGGACCTTCGTGCATTTCAAACTGCGCACCCTCCCGTAATCTGCTGAAATCAACTCGGGGATGGTAATCCAAGTGAAACTCCACGTCAGCTTCATCACCCGGTGCCACTGGGCCGGGGCATCGAATCGCAGTGACGACAAGGTAATCGCCATCCGGTGGAATCACAAAATGCGGCCGATAGCCTTCGGTGAAGGGCGCGTGGCGACCGCCCTCAGCCTCTGGCTTCATCTTCAGATGAACGAGAACGCGAGGTCTCATGGCGTGCGAAGTGGCCTAAAGTTTCGGATCAGCGACCCCGCGCCGGTGGTAAACAGAATGCAACGAAGACGCGATCGCGGGTTCGCTGCATTCGATTGGTTAGGCATCCGGCTCATGGTAGTCTCACTTCGCTAAATCGCCACTTCGTGATGTCGCCTTTTGCAACTAATTGTCCACTGCTCACTAAAGCTTCGATGCGTCGATCAAATAACTCATGCCCCGTTTGCCCGTCGGGAAACTCTGCACTCAATGCTTCTGTCACTCTTGCAAAAACCATCGCGACCTTTCTCCAATTGCCGTTTGTCGTTGCCAGAAATGCAATGACGGCGTCATCAACCTTTTGCATTCTCCTCGCGTCGTGATCCTCTATATAAAATGCCAAATCCGTATGAGGCAGTTTGCAACCCTCAAATGATGATATGTGCTCAATCTCCTTCACTGACATAGTCGGTCGGTCTTCCGAGCCGTTGAGGTTTGTTTCTCGCAGGGTGGAATTGTGGCGTAGTACATCGATGGAAAGTTCTTCTGCCTCATCCTCATCACCTGCCTCTACGAACACTTCTGTCAGAAAACCCATCGGTTTGAGACTCCCACCCACATCTGTCAGAAAGTTGTGGCCTTGAATTATGACGCGATATTTTTGCATCGGCGTAAAATCGCCTAACAGTTATGTGAGCTGCAAAATTGTGGTTTGATGCCTCATGTAAAGGTTGTAGGAAGGGTGGGAATGCTTGTCGAGCAGGGAGTTCGCACGGGACGCAGCAGAAAGGAGCAGCTGCGGGTGTTTTTGTGCCAAAAAGATTCTTTCGTCCCTGAGGGGACTTTTCCCTCTGCATCTTGCACCCCGCGATAAATCGCGGGGCTATTTTCTTTCGCCCTAGCGGGCTGGAACGGCATGTTGAAAAGGCGAGTTACGCAAGTGGTGGATTTTGTATTTTCTTATGGCAGAAACAGTTGGGTTTGCACTGCAAATTTTAGCTAAAAGTGATGGAAAGTTTGCGAGTTTTGTGGGATTAATTTCATTGCTGGCAGCTCGCTGCTGGTAAAGGAAGGGCTTAGGTGATTTTAAGTTCTCAGTTTTAAGTTTTGAATTGGGAGCGAAGAAGCAGCCGAAATCCTCAAGTCATCAAGCATGGCGATGCGTTTTATGCATGGTTATGTCCTGCGTTGGCGGGAAGGTGACGAGTCCTTATGGAGCCCCGACTGTGAAAGGTCGGGACCTGCGGTCCGGTTCAGCAGTTAGAGCCGGGGC
>CAZRGY010000376.1:0-3389 GCA_964599715.1 uncultured Verrucomicrobiota bacterium
ATCCCGGGTGAGATTTAGGGCGTAACCGGCTTTAAATCTCTTGAGGCTAGGTACAAAGGTCGGACTCTCGATATTCACGGAACCGACACGGTCCATCACGACTTTGCCCGCCGGATTCTTCTTATCGCCGTATAGCCAGATAGTGGTATCCAGGTCTTCCGCGAGTGCCTTGGCGGTGTTTGCGTCGATGGCATTAAAGCCGGCCCCGAAAGCGGGCAGGGTGAAGCCAAGCTTTTGCTTCGCTAGTTCATTACAACGGAGCAGGTTTTTCTTCTGCTGTTCGTAGGGGACATCTTTGAACTCGTAGACCGGCTTGTCGCCTTCCTTCCAAGACTTGTGATTGTAGCCGTGGTTCCAGAACTCGATGAGGCCCTTGGCATGCTGGTCCTTGATCCATTGGAAAAACTTCGAGTCATCTTTTTCCAGTGAGTTGCAGATGATGCCGATAGAGGACTTGATCTTCCGCTCGGCGGTGAAGTCCACGAACTTCTGCCAACGAGGATGGACCTTGCCGTCATTATTATTGAGGTCATCCACCTTCAGGATGATGTAGGGCGGAGATTTGCGGACGGGGGCATCGGCGGCCAATGCAGGCAGGCAAATGGCGAGGCAGAGCGTAGCCCAGAGCAGACTGAGGATGCGGCTTTTCATGGTCAAATCGGACAAGCGACGGCTTCGTCCGGGGTGAGCCGGTGAACGGGTGCTTGGTGCGGGTGATGCTATTGCAAACCGGGGAGCGGTCAATCTTCCACAAGTGACAAGCCTGCAAAATGTCGTTTCAAAACGGCTTGGGACCGCTAGGCTGGCCCGGTTCAGCGCAATATTATGAGAGCCCGTTTGTTTCTATCTTGGGTAGCCCTTTGGCTGCTGGTCCTCAGTCAATCCCTGTCAGCGGCGGAAGCGGCGAAAACCGTCCGTGTGCTCACCATCGGCAACAGCTTTTCGCGCAATGCCACGCATTATCTTGGCGATTTGGCGGAAGCGATGGGGAACAAGCTTGTGCATGGGGCTATCGTGGTCGGGGGAGCTTCGCTCGAGTTGCACGCAGGCAAGATGCATGATTCCGAGAAGGATCCGGCCAGCGCAAAGGGGCTTTACCCTACCAAACGCAGCCTGAAAGAAGAGTTGCAACGGGAGAGATGGGATTACGTGACCATCCAGCAGGCGAGCATCAAGAGCCATGATATCGCGACCTACAAACCCTTCGCCAATGAGCTGGCCGAGTATATCAAGAAGCATGCGCCGCAGGTGAAGCTGTTGGTGCACCAGACGTGGGCGTATCGGGTGGATGATCCGCGCTTCAAGGTCGCGGAACCCAAACCGGGTGAGCCGAAGACGCAGGCGGAGATGTACGAAGGACTCACTAGCGCCTATAAGACGATCACAGCGGAACTCGGCGCGACACGTATTCCCGTAGGTGATGCATTTCACCTGGCGGATACGGATGAAAAATGGGGATACCAGCCGGATGCTAAGTTTGATGTTAAGAAGGCGGAACCGCCAGCTTTGCCAGACCAGACGCATTCGCTGCATGTCGGTTGGCGTTGGGTGAAGGGTAAGAATGGCAAGACCACACTGAGCATGGACGGACATCACGCGAACATGGCGGGCGAATACCTTGGGGCGTGCGTGTGGTATGAGGTGCTGTTCAACGAAAGTGTCGTCGGAAACAAATATGTTCCGAAGGGATTGGATAAGGATTACGCCAAGTTCCTGCAAGAGACGGCACATAAGGCGGTGAGCGATGCGCGGGAGTCGAAGTGATATGAATTTAATAGGAGCGTCATGAAAAAGCTGTGGTTCGCGCTGATGATTAGCGTCTGTGCCTTGGCGGTGCAAGGAGCCGATGATTCTTTGGCCGCCTGGCGTGAAGGGGTGCAGGTGCATCCGGTAAGCGGTGACACGAACCGGCATGTGATCCACTCGTATTTCAATACGTGCCCGGAGAGTCCGGATGGCAAGTGGGTGCTCTATTTTGTTTCCAAAACGGCGGATGGACAGAAGGGCGACATCTGCATCCGTGACCGCAAGACCGGCGAGGAGAAAGTATTGGTGCGCGAGGTGAACACGGAGGACGCGCATCGCGCGGCGTGCCAGCAATGGGTGGCGAACGGCAAGAAGGTGGCCTTCCATGATGAGCGCAATGGCGAATGGCTGGTGGCGGTGGTGGATATCGAGACGGGCAAGGAGCAGGTCATCGCGCGTAACCGGCTATCGAGTTGGAGTCAGCCGAACGCGAACGTGGTGCCAGTATATGGCCTGCACTGGGATATCAATGGCTTCCGCGATCTAGAGTTGGTGGATGTGAATACGGGTGAAGCGCGCAAGGTGCTGACGATTGACGCGGTGAAAGAAAAGTATGGCGACTGGCTGACGAAGCGGTTTGGTGACAAGCCGGTGTCCATCTTCTTCCCCGAGCTGAGCCCGGATCTGAAGCGGGTATTTTTCAAGGTCGCCTCACCGGGGAATGGGAATCCGCGCAGCAGTGGTGCGAGCCAGCGGCTCGGCATGGTTTGCTATGACCTGGCGGAAAAGCGGTTTCTGTTTGTCAGTGACACTTGGGGGCATCCGGCATGGGCGCCCGATTCACGCACGATCGTGGAGGTGAAGAACCAGATGATCGACAGTGATACGGGCAAACACACGGTCATCCCGGGCTTGCCGGGTTGGGGCTCGGGGCATCCATCATCGAGCCCGGATGCGAAGTTGATCGTCACCGATGTCTTGATGGAGAAGCTGAAAGGCCCAGCCAATGAATGGGGTATCGTGGTGATCGATGCGAAGGGCACGAACTACGTGGTCATCAATCAAGCCGACGGCTCGAAAGGCGCCAGGTCGTGGCGGCGTCCGCATCCGCATCCGGTTTTCAGCGCGGACAACCAGCGAATCTACTTCAATGTGAACAACGGGAAGTGGACGCAGTTGTATGTAGCGGAGCGGGCTGGGAAGTGATGGGGTTGGTGGATTTTCCTCTTGAGCGGGGGAGTGGAACTGCGAGGCTTGGCGTAACCCGATAATTTTATGATGAAAACATTGTTTCAGAAGGTGTTCGTCCCAGCGTTGCTGGGTATTGCTTTAACCGTGTCCCAAGCCGCGCTGGCCGCGGATGGCAAGGGGGGGCATCCGAAGACGGACAAGTGGCCAGAGTTGTTCAAAGCTGATCTTTCCAATGCGGTCGGTGGCGAGCATTGGAAGGTGGAGAACGGCGTGCTGGTGGCGAAGGACCATGACACGCTGTGGACCAAGGAGTCTTACGGCAACTTCGTCCTGGATCTGGAATTCAAGGTGGAGAAGGAATCGAACAGCGGCGTGTTCCTGCGCTCAGGCGACACGAAGAACGTGCTGGCGGCTCTGGAAATCCAAGTGCATGAGTCGGCGGATGGCTCCAA
>CAZRGY010000376.1:3489-4680 GCA_964599715.1 uncultured Verrucomicrobiota bacterium
CCGGTGTATTACCGGAACATCAAGATCAAGGAACTGAAGTAAGCGTTCCCAATAGCGATTTGATGAACTGGCAGGAGGTGACTCCTGCCAGTTTTTTTTAGGCGAGGTTTCTGGTCATATCTTTTAACCAGTCTTTGATTCTGGTTTGAAGAGGGGTGTGGTAATACGGTAGGCGCATTCACACGGGTCATGATATGAGCACCAATTGTCTGCGAACGGTGACGCCGGGTTGCTCCGCGTTTGGGCGGAAGCTGATGGCGTTTTTCCTGTTGTGCGCGTTGTGGGGGCAGGTGTTTGCCTTGAAAGCGGCTGATGGAGGGCGGGCTTATGATCTGGTGGTCGTCGAGGGGACGCCGGGCGGTATCACGATGGCGGTGCGGGCGGCTCGTGAAGGGTTGAATGTGCTGCTGGTGAATCACAATGAACATCTAGGAGGCATCCTCTCCAGCGGGTTGGGCGTGTGGGATACGAAATACGAAGGCAAGCGTGCGCCGTTCTATGATGAAGTGAGGCAGGCGATCTTCGACCATTACCGCACGACGTATGGGGAAAAATCGGAGCAATACAAACAGGCGTTGCCGGGCAAGAGCGGACACACGAACGGGAAGTTCGAGCCCAAGGTGGCGGAGATGATTTTTGACCGATTGGTCGCCAAGGAGAAGCAGTTGACGGTGTGGAAGGGATATGCGCCGGTGGAGGTAAAGCGTGAAGGGGCGCTGATCCAATCGGTCACATTTAAGGCAACCAAGGGCACAGGGACAAAGACAGTCTCAGCGAAGGTGTTTGCCGATTGTTCGTATGAGGGGGATCTGGCCGCACTGGCGAAGGTGCCGTTCCGAGTGGGGCGTGAGGCGCGAGCGGAATACCAAGAGCCGCATGCGGGGAAGGTCTTCATGGTGTCGTCATCCAAGGCGCCGACGCCGGAATTGGAGAAGCTGGCAGAGACGCATGACGCCTTGAATCTGCGGAAGTTCACGGGGTTTCAGACCATCGCGCCAGAGAGCACGGGAGAGGCGGATGGCGAGGTGCAGGCGTTGAATTATCGCACCATACTTTCAGCTGATCCGGCGAACCGGATACCGGTCACAAAGCCAGCGAACTATGATGTAGCGGCGCTGAAGAAACTGGAGTTCGGTTCCATCGTGCAGCCGTTGCCCAATAAGAAGATCGGCTGGAACCGGCCGCAATTGA
>CAZRGY010000377.1:0-4650 GCA_964599715.1 uncultured Verrucomicrobiota bacterium
AGGTCAAACAAGGGCTTCATGTACTTATGCATGTGGGTTTGCCCCATCGTCAGCGTAAGGCCTTTTCCGAAGGCAGAGCCGATGGGAAAATTGTCCACCAGTCCTATGTAAACCCCGGGTAATGAAACCTGGCCCCCTTTACGACAGCATTGGATCACTTGCCGGAGCACATATGGTCGATCGGTCTCCAGCTTCATGGCTTGCTTGGCGTGGTCCAACTTGGCGACCGCCGTGGTTCCGTGGGCTTCCATCCCCACCGCATCCACGCATACGTCGGGTCCGCGCCCGCCCGTGCGGGACTTTAATTCCGCTTCCAGGTCGTCACAGTCTTCGTAATTGATGGTTTCGGCCCCGCCCTGTTGCGCCAGAGCCAGCCGCGCGGGAAAACGATCGATGGCGATGACGCGCACGGCGCCTAAAATCAAGGCACTGCGAATGGCCATCTGGCCCACGGGCCCGCAGCCCCAAACGGCAACCACGTCGGTGGGCTTGATCTGGCAGCGTTCGACGGCGGCGTAACCGGTCGGAAATATATCGGACAGAAACAACAGTTTCTCGTCCGGAATGCCCGAAGGGACTTTCAACGGGCCGACATCAGCGAAGGGTACGCGCACGAATTCCGCCTGTCCGCCGGCGTAGCCGCCCAGCATGTGGGAGAAGCCAAAGAGGCCGGAAGGGGTCTGACCATACGCCTTCTCAGGGATCCAGGCATTAGGGTTGGAATTGTCACACAGCGACCACTTGTTCTGCGTGCAATAGGGACAACTGCCGCAGGCAATGGTGAAAGGTACTACGACCCGGTCACCCGCCCGCAGGTTGCGCACTGCGGGGCCGGTTTCAACCACTTCGCCCATGAACTCGTGGCCCAGGATGTCGCCCGGCTCCATGGTCTTCACGACCCCATTGTACAAGTGCAGGTCGGAACCACAGATCGCGGTGGAAGTGATCCGGATAATGGCATCACGCGGGTTTAAAATTTCGGGATCGGGAACGGTATCCACCTGCACTTTTTCTTTCCCGTGCCAGCATAATGCCCTCATGTTGCCTCCTCGTATTTTTTGGTCATATCCTCGGTCCGGCCCGCCGGCTGGCCCAGGGTCGTGGGAATTTCCCCGGCCTCCATGATCTGTTTGAAGTGACGCAAGTCCTCGCGAATCTGTTGATCCGGTGAGCGACGGAAAAGTTTGGCCATAAAGTCGGCGACCTTGCCGGCGCTGTATTCGACAGCGAGCTTCACTTCCGTACCCATTTCCCCGGGAGCCGGCTTAAACCAAATGCTACCCGCATGTTGAACGTCCGAACTTTCAAGCGTGCGCCAGGCGATCATTTCATTGGGACGTTCGTTGATTACATCCACGTCCCACTCGATGAGCTCATTTTCGGAAGTCCGCACCCGCCAGTGGGAACGCGTCGGGCTGAAGCATTCCACCAACTCCACATGTTTCAGTATTCGCGGCAGATTATGAAAATCGCGCCAAAAGTTGAACAACTCGTCCGCCGGGCGATTGATGGTGGTGGAGATCTCCGTCCTAGTTCCTTCATTGCCGGGCACACTGGTTTTTGACTCCGGCAAGGGGAAGTCTTCTGGGGGTGAGTCGGTATCAGATGTGGAATATTGCGCTTTCATAAAATACAGGGGCGTGAGAGGGCGGGCTTTTCGCTGGTTAGGACGGCAATCTCGATTGTTTAGTTTCTGGTTGCTCAGATCAATTTGTGGAGGCTTGGGCGCTCGCACTTTCTCACCTTAACGCGAAACTAGATGACCGCCATGGGGTGTGCGCCCCAGATCGGGAATGCTGAGCAACGCTTCATTCACCTTGCTGCTTAAGATGGAGCGGGCCGGTCCAAGTGAACGCCACCTCCTCCCCATGTCAGCAGGTTAACAGTTGGGTGAATAGAGGGTTACTCCCCATATCCCCCTGAGGCTATCCGCTTAATATTCTTGAGAATCAAAAATTTGTCTCTCAGAGAAAGAAAAGTTTTAAGCATGATTTACAGACCATTCTCACCGGCCTACCGCACCCGAAATACTTTCAACCTGACATTTAAATTATGATCGCACTCCTGATTACTCCACTCTTTGCCGCAGCGGGTTGGTCCATGATGTATCTGCTTTTGGGCGGCGGTCTGGGCGGCGCGGTGCTCCTCTTCATCGCCTTAAAAATGTTCGGCAAATAGTTTTCAAAGAAACCGATTCAACACCAATACGAACGAATCTATGTACCACCACATCAAAAAACTCATGTACACCGTCCGCATCGGCACCCCGGACCCGCGTTTCGGCAACATGCTGCTTGAGCAATTCGGCGGAGCCAATGGGGAGCTGGCGGCCGCGATGCAATATTCCATCCAGGGACTTAACTGCGAGGACCCCGCGCGCAAAGACTTGCTCATGGACATCGGCACCGAGGAGCTCAGCCATCTGGAGATCGTCGGCACGCTGGCCCGGATGCATCTGAAGCCGATGAAGACCAACCGCGAGGCGGCGGAAGCGGACCCGCTGGTGGCGATTGCCGGCGGCGGCGGCGTCACGCTCTGCAACTCTATGGGTAACGCCTGGACGGCGGATTATTTGAAGGTGACAGGCGAATTGGACGTGGACCTGCGCAGCAACATCGCGGCGGAGGCACGGGCCAAGATCGTCTATGAGCGCCTGATCAATTTCTGTGACGACCCCGGCACCAAGGACGCACTGCAATTCCTGATGACGCGCGAGATCACCCACCTGAAGGCGTTCATGGCGGCGCTGGACAGCATGGGCAAAGATCCGCTGGTCATCGGCGAAATACCGCCGACACCCAGCATTGTCGTGCAGTTCTACAACGATTCCACGGGCCAGGAAAACGGGGATATGGATGCGCGCGGCCCTTGGAACGAAGGCAACGGTGTGGAATTCATCCCGGCGATGGCGCAGCCGATCGCCGCCGCGACCGAAGCGGAAGTGACGCGCGAAATCCAGAACGCCGTGCGCCGGGGGCGGGCCGGTTCAAGGCGTGTGCCGAAAGCTGGTCAAAAGCAACAGCCGCGAAAGAACCAATAAGATGAGCGACGAAAATACACTACCGACAGACGAGCAAACCGGGACGGACGCCCAGCGCGATCCCCGCACGGGAGCGCCTGATGACACGGGAGTTGTGGTCGCCGGGCCGGAAGCGCGCGCGTTGTCGAGGAAAATGGATCCCACCGTCGAGGACGCCTATTGGCGAAGCCATTACACCCAACGACCGTATGTGGACCCGGACACGGCCTATGAGGTCTATCAGGCGGCTTACCGAACCGGGTATGAAGGACACGGGCAATACCCGGGAGAAAAGTTCGAAGAAGTGGAGGCTCACTTGCAACGCGACTATGAAAATTCCCGCAGTAACTCGACACTGAGTTGGGAAAAGGCCAGCCCCGCCGCGCGAGATGCCTGGAACCGGGGCGAACACGCCCAAGGTGTGATAACCGCCGGGGACAAAAGTTAAGCTCCGGCTGCAAGGGGCTTACTACCTGATGCCATCGAATCCATCACCAGAAGTGAAGCCGCGCTCGGTTTCATTCTATATCGTACTGGCCGCAGCGTTGTTGGTCTTCATCCAAGCGTTCGCATTGTTGTCGCCCATACTGCTGTCCTTATTGCTCATTCTGTTGGTTTCACTTGCGGTCAATCCCGTGATCTCCCGCATCGGGGCCTGGACCGGTGGAAGAAAAGGCGCCACGGTGCTGGCGGCCTTTACTTTGCTCGGGGTCATGGCGTTGGCTGGCTGGGCCTTCTTCGTGCCGATGAAGGACTCCTTCACCAAGCTCGCGGAAGAATTGCCTACCTACTGGGAACGGCTGCAGAAGCCGCTGATCAAGATGGAGCAAAAAGCCGTGCAATCCGAGGAAAAGCTCCAGAAGGAAGTCACTACGGAAATAGCCCGGGAAAAGTCGGCCACCGGGGAACCGGCAGAGGCGCCAGCCTCCACCGAACCGCCGACTCCCAAACCGGAACCGGAAGCGAAATCCATTCGCACCAATCTGGGCGGGATGTTGCAGGGCGTGGCCGGCAGCTTTACGGCGGTGGCGTTCAACGCCGCACAGATGCTGGTCGTGCTGGTGACGGTCTTCTTCGGCGTGACCTTTACGTTGATGAATCCCCGCCCGATCTTTGGGGCCATGTTTTCCCTCGTACCCGAGCATCATCATAAGCAGATGCTGACCATCATGCAACGCATCGGGAAATTTGTGCCCGGCTGGGCCGGGGCGACGCTGCTGGGGATGCTGACGATCGGCCTGCTGGTTTTTCTGCTCATGTGGCCGATCTTCGGCTTCATGGATGCGCTGGTGCTGGGGCTGATCGCGGGAATCTTTACCGCGATCCCGTTTTTAGGGCCGCTGTTGAGCGCGGTGCCAGCCTTATTGCTCGCTTTGGGAGAAGGCGGTCTGACACCGATGTGGGTATTACTCGCCTATGCCGCGACCCAAGCATTGGAGGGCAATGTGATCACGCCCATGATCATGGCGCGCGGGCTGAAATTGCATCCGCTGGCGGTGATCTTCTCCATGCTTTTGTGCGTGGCGGCCTTTGGGGTGCTGGGAGTTCTGGTGGCCGCGCCCTTGGTGGCGATTGTGGACATCCTGCACGACGAGCTTTATCGCAAGCGCTTTCTGCCCACGGTAACGGAC
>CAZRGY010000378.1:0-4646 GCA_964599715.1 uncultured Verrucomicrobiota bacterium
GAGGCATGGAGGCGGTAAAGATGACCCAGGGAATGCGCTCGGCAGGGCGGTAACTCTGAGCGCGCTTCGGCTGCTTTCCAATCTTCACGAGAGTAACTCTCCTTCCATGGGCGGGACCGCAGCGTTTTTGCCTGCCTGATTCCTCTGCGGGTCCCGCATGGACAAAAGGAGCACGCGCGCGCGGGCGGATGGTTTTTGCGCAGGCGCTTTTCATGCGGCAGCGGAGAGACGCGGCGGGTTGATGGTTCGTAAGCGTCAAGCCGCGCACGTCTTTTTAGTCGTGGAAGGGCGGGATAGGCTGAGGCAAGCTGGGAGAGAGATGCCTGGAGCTGGCGTCAGGAGGAGTTGGTTGTCACGGGTTTCCAGTTTTCCGGCAGGAGGCAATCGATTTGGGTGTTTTTCATGCCGGGCAGACGCTGCAGGACATCGGTCAGGTAAACCTGCGGGTCGATGTTGCGGCGGCGACAACTTTGGATGATCGAGTATATGACGGCACTACGCCAGCCGGCCTGGGGATGACCGATGAAGAGCCAGCGGCGCTTTCCGACACAACTGGGACGAATCGCATTTTCGACAAGGTTGTTGTCGATCTGGTAGTCAGGTCGCTCTAGGTAGACCCGCAGCGGGTCGTATTCACGAAGGAGGTAAGCGATGGCCTTGCCCAAAGAACTTTGCGGCAGGACGGCCGGTTTGAGCTGCTCGGCACGTTCTTTCATGGCGGCCCAGAGTGCGAGGGCGTGTTGGTCCCGGAGGGCCTGACGCTCGGTTGGGCAGAGCGGGCGGGCCTGATCCTCGATGCGGTAGAGCTGGCGGAACTGGGCAATAAACCAAAGGGCTTGCCGGTCGCCCTGCAGGGCAGCCTCGTAGAACTTGCGCCTGGCGTGAGCGGCGCAACCGGCCCGGCGAAGGCCGGGCAGCTTTTTGACCAGTGTTTCGTAGGCGCTGAAATCATCGCTCTGAAAGACGCCGCGAAAACCAGCCAGTGCTTTCTTGGGAACCTCGTGCGAACGGCTGGGATCAAAGACGAGAACGACATCGCCGCCGGGAACCGCGATGAACCATAGGTACCCTCTGGCGGCCTTGCCCTTGACCTCCGGGTCGAGAACCCGGACTGGAGACTCGTCAATCTGCAGGTAGCTGCCTTGGACGATTCGCTCGAGCATCCGCTCAACCAGCAGCCGGAGCAGGCCAGCGATGTGCTCGATCCATTGCACCATCTGCTGGCGGGGAATGACGACCTGGTGGCGTTCGCGGAAAATCCGCTCCAGGGTATAGAGGGCGATATGGTCGTCGTACTTGGAAAGCAGGATATGGACAGCCAGCCCCACTCCCAGCTTGCTGCCGGGCAAGAGTTGCGACGGGAGCGGGGCAATGGCAATGCCGCCACAGCCACACCGGCATTTGCGTTTGATGCGCACGGTCCGGCGCAGGATGAGTTTGGCGGGGATCAGATCCACGACCTCGCTGACTTCCTGGCTGAGCTCCTCGCCCATCTGGCCGCACTGTTGGCAGGGTGGCTCGGAGGGTTCCAGCACCGTCGTCTGAACCTCCAGGTGCACGGGGAGGTTCCGCGGCCGGCGTGACCGGCGTTTGGGCTTCTTCTCTTTCTGATCCTCCGCAGGCTCTTCGTCCTCGTCGCCCAGGACATTGTCACTGTCCGGTGCGGACCGGGATTGCTGCTCTTCCAAGTCGTTTTTGACCTGTTCCAGTTCGGCGGCTTGTTCGGGCGTCATCCGCTCCGCCGTTGGCCCAAAGAGCATGCGCTGGAGTTGGGCGATGAGGGCGGCCTGTTCTTCGGCTTTGGCTGAGAGCTCGGTGATGGTCGCCTCTCGCGCTGCTAGCAACTCCTGATACACCTGTTCCTGGGCTTGCAGGCTGCGGTTGTGCTCCTCCAACTGTCGCCGTTGCTCCTGGGCCTGGCGGAGTTGTTCCTCCAATTGCCGTGCTTGTTGCTGCCACTGCTCCGGGCTCATGCGCACAGCCGCGCCCGAAACCTCCGGTGCAGCGGATAGAGGTAAACATCCTTGCGGGGAGCCTGGATCTGCCGCTGCCGGTCCTGCCGGGTCCGGCCAGTCGTTTGCCCGCCCTGGATCCAGTTGGCCGCCCGGTAGGCCGTGCCCTTGAAACGTCCCTGCTCGACGAAAGTCTCCAACAGGTCGATGCCATGGCCGTACTTTACCTGCCAGTCCCGCGACAGGCGCCGCGCGATAGTCCCCATGATCCAGCTGGCCAAATGCGGCACAACCACCGAGGGCAGGATGAGGAATCGGCTGTTGTTGACGACGCGAGGGAGTTGACGGCGGCGTTGCTCAATCGTCCAGCCGATGAACTCATCGCGAGCCTGGCACTTCCATGCGGCCGATCCGAAGACCACGTATCGCACACCACATACTGCAGGTTCTGGCCAACCGCACCGGCATATCCCAAGTAGTGATGCGCCCGCAGGGCAGTCATCAACTGCCCCCGCTGGGCCGGATCCTGGCTCACTTCCCTGACGGTCAGGGGACCCAGCTGCGCCAGGCTGCACTGGATCCGAGGCTCTTCCGTCTGACACACCGGAAGCGGTCGCGGACGCATCCGATTGGAAGGTGTCTGGCGGCGCTCAGGCAGTTGGATCAAGCCTCGGCTGTCCAACTTGACCAGCAACGTTCGGCTGGCCATGTCTTTCCATTGCCCCGCACCGTTGCGCCAGTCCCATTGTTCGCATAACGCCTGCGACAACTTTCGCCGGCTCCACTCGGGGTTCTGAGTGATGAGCTGCCGTATCTGTTCCAGGTCGGCCACACTGACCGTCCGTCCCTGCACCATCAGGTTCATGCGCCTGAGGATGAGGCATGGGGAAAGTGGAGTCCAGCAAAAAAAAGAGAAAAAGAAGCGTTCTTACGCGGTTCGATACCACCGCTGTCGGGGTTCCCCGTCGATCCCATGCACCAACAGATGCAGCTCCTCCGGTCTCAAGGCACGGCTGAGGTCCTGGCCGTCCGGCCAGGCGTACGACCCGCGTTCCAGCCGTTTGCAGAAAAGGCAAAGCCCTGAACCGTCCCAGAAGAGAATCTTCAGGCGGTTCTTTCGCCGGTTGGTAAAGACGAACAGATAGCCGCTGGTCGGTTCCTGCTGCAGCGTCTCCTTCACCAGGCTGTAGAGACCGTTGAAACTCTTGCGGCCATCCACCGGCGTCACCGCCAGGAAAATCCGTGTGGCCGGTGACACGCTCAGCATGGCCGTCGCAAACGTCCCACCAACCGGGCCACCACCTCGGGATCCCATGCGCCCTTCAGGCGCACGGTGATCTCCGGTCCCACCGCGATCTCTACCGCCGGTGACATCAGCACATCCAGCGCCTGCCCAGGAGGGGTGAGCTCAAGGAAAGCGGACCTGCCCAAACCCCCTTCGGGAGGTTCACCTCGAGAAACCCAGCTCCGCAAGGTTCCCAGCCGGATCCGCCTCGCTCCGGCGAATGCCTCCTGCGTCTGCCCGCTTTGCCGCCACTCCGCCACCAGTCTCTGTCGCTCTTGCGCGCTGTATCGCGCCCGCTTTGTCTTGGTCAATCTTCGCATCAACCACCACCTTACCCAGACCACCGCTCCTTCAGGAAGACGCCCTCCGCTTACCGCTTAGAGCCTGTCTGAAAAATCTGAATTGCCGAGCAATTAGGCCAATCGACGCAGTTGGATTCGGATCATGGCGATTAGCACCCAAGCTTCGGCGCTCTCCGGAGTAGACTCGTAATCGCGAACCAAGCGGCGGCTGCGCATGAGCCAGCCAAAGGTCCGCTCTACGACCCAGCGGCGGGACAGCACCCGGAACCCTTTGACCGAATCCGGGCGTTCGACGACCTCGACGTTGATTTTGGGTCGGATGGATTGGACCCACTGAGCGAACAGCTCGCCCGAAAAGCCGCCGTCTACCCAGAGCAGCCGCAGCCAGGCAAACCAGCGCAGCGCGTGTGCAAGCAACTGCTGCGCGCCTTCACGCTCTGGAGTGCTGGCTGGGGTGACTTTGATTCCAAGAACCAGCCCGAGCGTGTCGACCAAAAGAAAGCGCTTCCGGCCTTTGATGCGCTTGCCCGCGTCATAGCCAACCTCTCCGCCGTGTGAATCGGATTTGACACTTTGGCTGTCGAGAATCGCGGCCGTTGGGCGGCTGCGCCTGCCTTCCGTCACGCGCACCAGCATCCGCAAAGCACCATTGAGGCTGTGCCAGCTCTTATCCAGGGTCCATTTACGGAATATGTGATAGACGGTTTTCCACGGCGGAAAATTTGATGGAAGCATGCGCCATTGGATGCCGCTTTTGACAATGTAGAGAATGGCGTTGATGACCCTACGCCGATCAGTGGGAGGTCGTCCGCGCCGTGAGGGCTTCGGCAGCATTCGTTCGAGATATTCCCATTGCGCATCGGTAAGGTCACTGTCGAAAACGGCGATTTTCATCGCCCGATAGGAGCTGCGCTTTAATATTGCAAAAGCCCGTCGCCGACTCTAGTTGCAAGCTATTTCCGCAAAATCCTAGGGCCAGCGCAGCCTATCTCATTTTTCAGACAGGCTCTAAGCGGCGGCAGCGGGACCATTCCGGTGAGCGGCACGGGCAAGGCGCCACAATACACGATCGCGGTTTCAGCCGGCACCGGGGGGGCAATCACTCCC
>CAZRGY010000379.1:0-4629 GCA_964599715.1 uncultured Verrucomicrobiota bacterium
AAGCCGACGGGTGAGCCGTTTCTGGTGTTGCACAAGAAAGCGTTCGAGTTGTTTCTATCGCGGGGAGGCAAAGGAACGCATGTCTCGCTCACGCATACGGATAATTACGCGGCAGCAGTGGTGGTGATGGAAGGGTGAGGGAAATGACGAAGGAATGAGCAATGACCAATGACTAGGGGAAGCATTGAACTTCCAACGGGAGCGATCTTATTTGATGACCTTGTGTGAATTCATCGCTAGGAATTTGGTGAATTCGTTCAGCACGGGTTTTAAATCTACACCTTTTTCCACTGTGATGCGGGCGTTCAGGAGATTGTTTGCGCGGTCCACCTTCGGGTCCACGTGACCAACAATCTTGGTGCCGCTCAGGATGGGCAGGGCGTAGTAGCCGCGCACACGTTTTGCAGGCGGCGTGTAGACTTCCCAGGTGTAATCGAAATCCCAAACGCGCCGGGTGATCTTGCGGTCGTAGATGATGGGGTCCAGAGGCGCAAGCAGGCGTGGCGTGGTGTCTGGTTCGGGCCAGTCTGCGGCTTGTTTCAGGAATTCGGCATCCTCATTCAGGCAATAGACGGGTGGATGATCCGCCACTTTCACTTTGGTCAGGAAATCTTTGGCCAAGGTGGCATGTGCCGCGGTAAGGGTGATGAGTCGCCGTTGTTTCAGGCGCACTTGGATGAGCCAGCGTTCTACTTCACGCGGTGTGGCCGGTTTGGAGTCCAAGATGTTTTCCGGCAGGATGCGCTCCGGGAGATCGAACACTCTGCGGAAGTTATCTCGACGATTGATGAGCAGGCGACCATGGAAGAAGAGCTTGTCCAGCGTGGTTTTGGCAAGCGTGCCGTTCGTGCCCCAACCGGTCTGTGAACGGCCGGAGTCCAAGAAAGCAGCCGAACTAAGCGGGCCTTCTGCGCGGATGCGATCAATGATCTTACGGGCCATCTTCTTTTGATCCGCATCCAAAGCGCCACTGTAGCGATCCGAGGTGCGACGCCGCTTCATGGAGGGCAGCAGGTAGCGATAATCCTCAAAGGGTAACGCGACCAATACCCCGATGTAGTGCTCGAAGAAGGCGCGTTGTTGCCGTTGATAGAGGGCTTTCAGTAAATCATCACGCTGATAGTCCTGCACGCGATTGCGCAGGATGAGGTCGTGCATCTTACCGCAGACATCGATGGGATCGAGCTGGATGTAGCCGTGATGGTGGAGGGCGGCATCAGTCGTGGTCAAAGGTTTATCGAGAAGCAGTGCATGGCGCAGGAATCTTCTGCACGCTTCGGGAGTGACAGTGAGCGTATTCACGAACGCTACTCCAGCGCGGCGATGGCGGCTTTGAGTTTGCGCTCTACCGTGTTCCGGCGCTGTTGGGTGGCGAGTTTGCCGCCGCCGATCTCGGTGACGTAGAAGGAGTCGATAGCCGCGCCTTTTTCCGTGGTGATCTTGGAGAGGATGACGTCCACCTTCTGCTCACTCAGGACTTGGGAGATGGTGTAGAGCAAGCCGACACGATCCTCCGTCTCGATATCAATGACGGTGCATTGGGCGGAGCTATCATTATCGAATTCGATGATGATGGGCAGTTCTTCACCTTCGAGAGGATAGTAAAGCGGCTTCACGGTTTTCCGCTTTTTGATGAGGGCGGCCAGATTGATCTCACCGTTCAACGTCTGATCGATGTATTTCTCGAACAGTTCTTTCGATTCACGCTCGGCGGGTTTGCCGGTGACGGCATCGTTCACCAGCAGGGTGTCGAGGACGATACCATCAGACCGCGAGAAGACTTGGGCGCTGAGAATGTTCAGGCCGGCTGCCGTGAGGGCACCGGTGATCTTGGCGAAGAAGCCGACGCGATCCCATGAGCAGATCTTCACCACACTGTGGCTACGATCCGGCTCATTGTGCCAGTAGGTGACGGGCTCCAGGGCGCGTTCTTCCTCGGTCAATTGGAGGTGCATGAACCGGTGTGTCAACGAGAGATCCGTCATGATGTCCCGCGCGGTGTGCGTGCGGAAATAGCGGGGCGGCAGGTTGCTGAAATGGGCATGGACCTCATCCTCCTTGAAGCTGGTCGGAGCCAGCTTGCGGACTTCTTTGGCCAGATGTTCGCGCAGCTTCTCCTCCGCCCGGATGAAGTCTGTCCCGCCGGTGATGAGACGCATGGTGTTCTGATGCAGCGTCCAGAGCAGCGAGTCTTTGAAGCCGTTCCAGATCTTGTCACTGGTGCCGAGAGAATCCGCCACGGTATGAAGAGTGAGCATCACCAGGTTCTCCGGCGTCTCCATGAGCTTGGCAAACTTTCGGATCACAGCCGGGTCATCGAGGTCGCGCCGCTGGGAGATCTGCACCATGGTGAGGTGCTCATTGACGATGAGCTGCAGCGACTTGATAGTTTGGCTGTCGAGCTTGAGGCGACGTCCCATGCGGCCGATGAGACGGGCGCTATCCACCTCATGGTGTCCACTTTCATCCGCCTTGCCGGCATCATGCAACAGCAGCGCGAGATAGAGCAGGCTGGGACGTTCGAGGCTGATGAACATCTCCGTGTAATTGCTCAACGGAGGTGTCTTGGCCGCCCAGATATCATCCAGCTTTTGCAGGCACATGAGGGTGTGCTCATCGGCGGCGTATTGGTGGAAGAACTCGTGCTGGACCAGACAGGTGAGGCGGCCGAACTCCGGGATATATTTCCCGAGGAAATCGACATCATGCATCATGCGCAGGATGCGGGCGACATCGCCGCGCTGGCTCATGATCTGGAGAAACGTCTCGTGAACGTGAGGGTCTTCCAGGAAATAGCGGTTCACGAGGGCCAACTGCTGGCGGATGTGCTGGGCGAGATCTGGATGCAGATCCAGACCGCGCTGTTGGGCATAGAGGAACACACGCATCAGGCGGCGCGGTTGCTCGCGGAAGATGCGGCCATTGGCTGCCTCAATCTTGCCTTCATTGAAGATGAAGCCGTCCACGATCTGCGGCATGGCCTGCTGACGGCTGCGCAAGATCTCTTTAAACGTAGGGAAACGGCTGGCCGTGGGCATCAGGGCCAGGCGTTGCTCCACAAGCTGGGTGATGAGGTAGATATTTCGGGAGTGCGTGTAAAAGTCCCGCATCATTCTCTCCAACCGCCGACGGGGCGAGCGGTCCGTGTAGCCGAGATTGTGGGCGATGGCGGGCTGGATGCTCTTGGGGAGGTCATCCACGGGGCGGCCGGTGTGATAATGCAGATCGGTGCGGACACGCAGGAGGAAATCATAGGCGGCCTCGAGCTGCTTCACCTCGGCAGCGCTCATGAGATCGCGCAGGCGGAGTTCCTCAGTGGTGCGGGCGCGGATCTTGAAATACGCCATCCACATCAGGTTCTGATAATCCCGCAAGCCGCCGCAGCCGTTCTTGATGTTCGGCTCCTGCATACAGGCGGAGTTGCCATACTTGGCCCGGCGCTGTTTCTGGTCGATCAGGCGCTCTGCGAGGTATTCATCCTCGTGACCTTTGACGCACTTGTTTTCGACAAGCTTTTGAAACTTATCCAGCAGGACGGCATCCCCGGCGATCAATCGGGCCTCGATGAGCGAAGTCTTGGACTGCATATCGCTGTTCGCGACTTTTACGCAATCATCCAGGCTGCGGACAGCGGGACCGACTTTCAGGCCGATGTCGTAGAGTGTGTAGAGCAGACCGCCGGTGCCGGTGAGGGCGGCGAGAAAAGGGTGGGGCTTGTTCCCTACGATCATGCGGCCATCATGCAGGAACATGATGTCGATATCGCTGGCGGGGTTCAATTCACCCCGGCCAAAACCGCCGATGGCCACGAGGGCGAGGGGTGGGAGCTTGCCTTTGTCAAACCCGCCGAGGGAGCGAACCGTCTCGAAGAGATGGCGCAGGAGGTGATCGAGGATGGCTGCGCGTGCGCGGCAGATTTCCCGGCCATCACCGCCGGCGCGGTGCATGATTTTCAGACGGTGCGACTCGACCTTCAGGTAATTCCGATAGCGGGCCAATTCCTGGGCGGGCGTGCGTCCCGCAGGCAGAGGCAATCGCTGGCGGGCGCTGGCTTCAATCTTTTCCAACAAAGTCGGCACGCGGGGACAGTAGGGGGAGCGGGGTAAAAGTTCAAAGCTCAAAGCTCAAAGTTTCACCGTCCACCGAAAGCGGTGCTGAGGGGCAGCGGCTACACCGTAATCCCGGCGCGGATCACCGGGGATGAAGCACCGTATTTTACCTCATTTGCCAGCCAGGTTTTTTGTCCCGGAGATGAACCATGCCTTGATAATCTTCCCGCGCTGCACCCCGTAGGTGGCCACGATTTCCAGGGTGCCGGAGCCTTCCGGGAAGGTGCGGGTGATGAGTTCGTGGTCGATGACCGTATGGCCCATCACGACGCGGTGGAGGAGGTGGGCATGGAGATTGGGTTCGGCGAAGAGGGCGGTGAACCGTTCGCGCAATTGGGCGTGGCCGCTGGCGATGAGTTGGTTCGGGTGCGCGAATTGCTCTGCGTCCTCGGCGTAGGTGGTGAGGAGGGCTACGAGGTCGTGAGCGTTATAGGCGTCGAGCTGGCGTTGGACGACGGATTCAGGGTTTTGGTTTTCCATCATCAGATTGGTTAGTTGCTCCGGCAGTGTTGGTGATATC
>CAZRGY010000380.1:0-4598 GCA_964599715.1 uncultured Verrucomicrobiota bacterium
ACCCAGATGATCAAAGCCCCTGCCCGGTGGGCCATATGCAAATGCACCTGCCCCGCCGTGATTGGGCTAAAATCCCGCGTGTCCACTCGGCTGGGATGGGCGTTATACTGTTTGATGGATTCGGCATCTGTAGCCGGCCAAATCTGACCGTGAGCCAACGGGAAATCCGGCACCGCCAAGCCCGCATGTTGGTGACGCATCGAAGCCCCCAACATCAACTGCAAGATGATTGCCACACAGGCAAAAGCACTTGCCGCGAGCAACTTCTTGCCGGGGGCTGAATAATTACCCTTTGTCATCCCCCACCAGCGGGAGGTCATCAAGGCGATGACGCTCAGCAGTAAAAGGAATAATTGCGCCAGGGTCGCATGGAAAATGCCCACTTCATCTTTGTAAAGCGCTACGCGCAACCCACCCAAAAGCCCTTGGAAAATCACAGCAAAAAATGCCGTCATCGCCAGCCAGTGCAATTCACCGTGACTGCGATAGCACTGCACCAAGCCAAAAACCACCAGCACCGGCATGACAAAAGCCAGCACCTTGAAATGCACCGGGATTGACTTGGCTCCCCCTGAGACGGGCTCGTCATTTGTAACATTTTCTGCGGCAACCGCACTCACGCCCTCTACTGGCGCTGACGCAGCATAAACATTATCCGCCGTCGCGACCTCGTCTGCTGTGGTGTCTTTGTTGTTTGAGCCGCGATGCCCCAACGCCATCACCAGGGCCAAGATGATGAACATCCCCCTCCAGCGTATCTTCCCCTCTGTGCTACGCCACCAGATCCATCCAGCCATGATGCTCGTCAGTAAACCGATGAAAGCAGCATAAAGCCGGTGCGTATGCTCATAAAAAATTCCTCCCACCCATTGTGAAAAAGGGAAATAGAACATGTTATACCCGTAAGTCGTCGGCCAATCTGGGACGGCCATACCCGCCTGATGGCTGGTGACCAGACCGCCCAAACCGATCAGCCCAAGCGTTGCCACGGCCGTCACAATGACAAACCAGTGCAATCTTTGACTTTGCTTAACGGGAGGCATTAGCGCTTCTATTTGGCCACTTATCAACGGTAGTGCCGCTGGACCCCAAGGCCCAGCGGCACATTCCCCAAAACACCTTCAGCGATTACTTCGCTTCGATCTCAAAGTTAACCGTGACATTACCGCCCTTGACGGTGATGTCCTTGGTCACCTGACCGCCCTTGCGGTGGTAGGCTTCCAACGTGTAGTTGCCGTCCGGCAGATTCGCGATCTTAAATGTGCCATCCGCACCGGTCACCGCGAAATACGGGTGATCAACCAAGCCCACGTAGGCAAACATCCAAGGATGCACATCGCACTTGAAGCGCAGGAACACTTCCGGCTTGTCCCAAGAGAATTTCAACGGGGGGGCTTTGGGCAACTGGGCCTTGTTAGCCTCTTTGTTACCAGCCACCGTCGGCGTGGGATGCACGTTGTGTAAAACAGGGTCGGAGTTGTAAACATCAATCGTCTGGCCCGTCTGCGCACCTGCTACGTAAGGCACGTAGATGCAAGCGACCTGATCAAGCTTGACGCTGGTGGAGGGAACCGGGAACTTCTTGCCTTCCAAACCTTTGGTGATGTGAACGAACACATCCGCCAGTTCCTTGTTCGGGCCCACCACGAAGAAGGTGGTCGTCGGTTTTTTACCCGTATGAAGCTTGCCGCAACTCGGATCCATCGGCAACTCTCTTTCCGGGCTGGGGGTGCCCTTTACCGTTACCTTGCCTACAACGTCAGCCGCAGTAGCCACCTGCACGGAAGCGAAAGCTGCGGTCAATGCGATTAACCAATTAGTTGTTTTCATTTTCGTATTTTTTAACAGTGGCAGAAATTAGCACTCAGGTTCATGCCTCGCAAGACCTTTGTGAAACTTTTCACAAGCCCTCTCTTACCACCTGTTCTACAAGTTTGGACGCCTCTGTTTCTAGTCCTATTCAGCCGGTAACACCACTAAACTCGGAGGCAACTTCCTCATCACCCGGCACATCTTCAGCGCAGTTTGGGCCGCTTCCGTCCCCTTGTTGTGCTCCTTACTGAGGCACCGCACCCGCGCATGCTCCAACTCCTTGACCAACAGCACCTCATGGATCACCGGCTTCTTGTAGTTTATTTGCAACAAGACCAGCCCGTCGGTGACCGCTTTGCCGATATGGTCAGCATGTGCTGTGACCCCCTCTAGTATCAGCCCCAAACAAATCACAGCGTCCGTGCTTTGGTCTTCTGCGAAATGAGCCGCCACGGCCGGAATCTCAAACGCTCCCGGGACCCGCACCACGGTCACTTCGGCACCCTGCTCATCCAGATACGACTGCGCGGCCTTCAGCATCCCGTTCACATACCGGGCATTGTATTCTGCGGCGACGATCGCCACATGAAACCCTTTCCCAGCCACCTTTGTCTTACGATTTTTCTTCAGCATGTCAGATCAGATGACCGAGCTTCTGCCGCTTGGTCTGTAAATACTTTTTGTTATGCGGGTTCGCCTTCACCCGGATAGGCACCTGCTCAATGATTTCCAACCCATACCCATCCAGACCTACCACTTTCTTGGGATTGTTCGTGAGCAACCGGATCTTCTTCAACCCCAAGTCTGTCAAGATTTGCGCGCCCAAACCATACTCACGCAGATCCATGCCGTAACCGAGCTTCAAGTTCGCCTCGACGGTATCATAGCCCTGCTCTTGCAGCTTATAGGCCTTGATTTTCGGCCCCAAGCCGATACCCCGGCCTTCCTGTCGCATATAGACGATGACCCCCTGCCCTTCGTCCGATATCTGTTTCATGGCCTGCTGGAGCTGCGGTCCGCAATCACACCGGCGCGAGCCGAACACATCCCCCGTCAGGCACTCGCTGTGCACCCGCACCAATGCACCCGGTTTGGCCGTCAAATCCCCCTTCACCAAAGCTAAGTGATTCTGCCCATCCACGCGAGATTCATAGAGGTAAAGGTCGAAGTCACCATAATCGGTCGGCATCTTGACCATCTCCACGCGTTCGATCAACCGCTCGCTCTGGCGACGGTATTTGATGAGTTCCTCGATGGTCGCCAGCTTGATCTTGTGCTTCTTGGCGAAACGGACGAGCTCTGGCAAACGCGCCATCTCCCCATCATCACTCATGATCTCACAGATCACCCCGATGGGACGGCACCCCGCCAGTTTAGCCAAGTCCACTGCTGCTTCCGTATGCCCTGCCCGTTGCAAGACCCCACCCGGACGGGCCCGCAAGGGAAAGACATGCCCCGGCTGGACCAAGTTTTGCGGCATAGTGGTTGGGTCCGCCATCACTTGGATTGTACGGGCACGATCCGCTGCACTGATTCCTGTGGATATTCCTTGGGCAGCATCCACACTGACTTGGAAGTCCGTTTTAAAGGTATCACGGTTCTGTACCACCATCTGCTCGATACCTAGTTGTTTGAGCCGCTCGGATACTGTCGGCACGCAAATCAAGCCCCTCCCATGCTTCGCCATGAAATTGATAGCCGCTGGCGTCGCATGTTGCGCGGCCATGATCAAATCCCCCTCGTTCTCGCGGTCAGCATCATCGACGAGGATCACCATTTTCCCACGACGGATGTCTTCCACCACCTCTTCGATGGAGGCAAATCCCTTCTGCTGCTTCACTTTCTTTTGCGCCATGACGCCTCCCTAATCGTCCAGAAATGGTCCGACCGCAACTCAAATAATGTCATCCCCCACCTGTTCTGGCATCCCAAGAGCAGACAGATTCCTACATGCTCACCCTTGACCAATAGCCGCTCCCCGGGAAAGTTAGCCCTATTACACATGCCCCCGCGTAATTCATTATACTGCCTGCTGATCGCTTTGGTCCTTTTGCCCGGACTGCTCGCCGCCGCTTTGCCGGCGTATGAGTTCCAAACGGAAAAGAAAAGTTTTGGGTGGCGGGCGGCCAATCATATCGCCGGGGCCGGCTTCACCACCGATGGTCTCCAATTCTCCATCACTGGCAACGACCCGTTTCTTATCAGTCCACCTGCCAATTACACGACCGACACCAAACTATGCCTGCACTTGCGTTTGTATTCGGAATCCGGAGGACGCGGCCAAGTCTTCTATTATCAACAGAACTATCAGGAGACCGACTCGGTCTGGTTCCATGCCGAAAGAGGTGCTTGGACGGAAGTCCGCTTGCCCCTGCCTCCCTTGGGAACCGCCATCCGCTTCCGCCTCGATCCACCCGGTGGAGCTGGCCGCTGCATCATCAGCTTTATCCGGGTGGAGCTTTTATCCGGTCAAGGCGTGACCGAAGTCACCGCCACTGCCAAGGAACTTGTCCTCACCACCCTGATCGATGGCCCCGTCCAAGTCGTTGAGGTACCACCTCTCTCTGGCTACACCGCAGCCGCCAGCAATGCCCCGGTCTTGCTGACCTTTCCTGTTTCTGGCCCACTGCAGATTTCTCGTTTCGATGGCGACCGTGATCGCCTTTACTCGGGCTTCATCGCCATCCGCACGAACTCTCTGGGCAAACGTGAAACCATCGGCCCCGTACGTTTTGTCGAAAAGGCGGCAAACATCTCACGCTATCCGGTCCCCTACCCATCCGCCG
>CAZRGY010000381.1:0-4582 GCA_964599715.1 uncultured Verrucomicrobiota bacterium
TCAGCACCGGTCGTAAACGTGTCAACGAACCTTCCATCACCGCCTCATCCAATGTGCGTCCCTCACTCCTCAGCTTGTTGATGAAGGAGATGATCACCAGACCATTGAGCACCGCCACACCCGAGAGCGCGATGAAGCCGACGGCTGCTGAGATGGACAAAGGAATATCCCGGAACCACAGGGCCAATACACCGCCGACCAAAGCCAACGGCACACCGGTGAAAACCAAGAAGGCATCACGGGCGTTGCCGAATGAAGTGTAGAGAAGCAAGAAGATCAGCACCAGCGCGGTAGGTACGACGAGTTGCAGGCGTTTCGCCGCCGAGATCATCTGCTCGAACTGACCACCCCAAGCGAGCCAGTAACCAGACGGCAGTTCCGCTTGGGCGATCTGCGCCTGGGCCTCGTTCACAAAACTACCGAGATCACGACCACGCACATTCGCCGTCACTACCACCCGACGCTTGCCGTTCTCGCGGCTGATCTGGTTCGGCCCGGGCTGCACCTGGATGGATGCCACTGCTTCCAGCGGCACAAAGGCGGGCAGATTCATCTCTCCCCCTCGCACCGATGAACCCAAGCGGACTTTCTGGAGCCCGTCGTGTAGATTTGCTGACGGCAAAGGTATCGGGAGCCGACGGATCGCTTCCAGATCGGAACGCATCGACTCGGGGAGACGCACTTGGATATCGAACCGGCGATCCCCTTCGAAGACTTGCCCCACGGCCTTGCCACCCAACGCCACTTCTACGATGTCCTGCACATCGGCCACACTCAGACCATAACGCGCCATGGCCGGACGGTTCAGTTCCACGGTCATCATCGGCAGGCCGGTGATCTGCTCCACTTTCACATCCGAGGCGCCGGGCACGGTGGCCAGTAACTGGCTGATCCGTTCCCCGGTTTCCAGCAGGACATCCAGATCGTCGCCGAAAACCTTCACCGCCACATCCGCCCGCACACCGGAGATGAGCTCATTGAAGCGCATCTGGATGGGCTGGGTGAACTCGTAGTTGTTGCCCGGAATCTCCAAGACGGCCGCTTCCAATTCGGCCACAAGGTCCGCCTTGGACTTGCTCGGGTCGGGCCATTCCCGGCGCGGCTTAAGTATCACAAATCCGTCCGCCACACTGGGTGGCATCGGATCGGTGGCGATCTCCGCGGTGCCGATCTTCGCGAAGACTTCTTTCACCTCAGGGAACTCTTGCAGGCGCTTTTCCAGCACATGCTGCATCTGCACCGCCTGCGTGAGGCTCGTGCCCGGGATGCGCAAGGCGTGCAACGCCACATCTCCTTCATCGAGGCTGGGGATGAACTCTCTTCCCAGTTTCCCCGCGAGCAAGACCCCGAGCACCACCACCACGCTGGCAGCGGTGGTCACCAGATAGCGGTTCGCCAAAGCCAAACGGAGCACGGGCGCATACGCCTGACGTGCCCACACCAGCAAACGGTTCTCATGTTCGGCCACCTTGCCACTGATGAGCAGGGCGACCAGCGCAGGAACAAATGTCACCGAGAGGATCATCGCCCCCACCAGCGCCATGATGACGGTGATGGCCATGGGGTAGAACATCTTACCCTCCACCCCGGTGAGCGTGAGGATGGGCAGGTAGACGGTGATGATGATCAATTCACCGAACATCGTGGCCCGCCGCACTTCACGCGAACCATCGAAGACCACCTTGAATCGTTCCGCGCGCGTGAGCACACGGCCCAGACGTTTCTGTTCCTCACCCAGACAACGCAGACAGTTCTCCACGATGATGACAGCGCCATCCACGATGAGCCCGAAGTCTAATGCGCCGAGACTCATCAAGTTGCCGCTGACCTTCGTCTGCACCATGCCAGTGATGGTGAAGAGCATGGACAGCGGGATGACCAGCGCCGTGATGATGGCTGCACGGACATTGCCCAAAAGCAGGAAGAGCACCGCCATCACTAGCAATGCGCCTTCCAGCAGATTCTTCTTCACCGTCTCGATCGTGGCGTTCACCAGGTCCGTGCGGTTGTAGATGGTATGGGCCACCACGCCACTGGGCAGGCTGCGGTTCACCTCCTGCAAACGCTCATGCACCCGGGCAGAAACAGTCCGACTGTTCTCACCCATGAGCATGAAGACCGTTCCCAACACGACCTCCTCGCCATCCCGTGTCGCCGCACCCGTGCGCAACTCCTCGCCAAGGGCGATTTCAGCCACGTCCTGCAAGCGGACCGGCACACCCTCACGCGTCGCGAGCACCATCTCCCGGATATCCGCCAAGCCCTCCACCTGACCGGGCACACGGATGAGATATTGCTCACCACTGCGCTCGATGTAGCCCGCACCGACATTGCTGTTATTCCGCGCCAAGGTTTCCATCACGTCCCGGAAAGTGAATCCGTACGCCAGCAACTTCGCCGGATCGGGGGTGACATGATACTGCCGCACGTATCCGCCGATGGTGTTCACCTCCACCACACCCGGCACCCCGCGCAACTGCGGCTTCACGATCCAATCCTGAAACGTGCGTAACTCTTCTGGTGAATAGACACGGCCATTCCGATTCGTCACCGTTGGATCGTTCTGCACGGTGAACATGTAGATCTCACCCAGACCGGTGGCGATGGGGCCCAGCTTGGGCTCCAAGCCGGACGGCAGTTTGCTCTGCACTTCACGCAAGCGCTCGGTGATCAGTTGCCGCGCGAAATAGATGTCCGTACCGTCCTTGAACACCACCGTCACCTGGGACAGTCCGTAGCGGGACAGAGAGCGCGTGTAATCCAAGGCCGGTAAACCGGCCATCGCCGTTTCCACCGGGAAGGTGATGCGCTGTTCCGCTTCCAAGGGCGAAAAGCCCGGTGCCTCCGTATTGATCTGCACCTGGACATTCGTGATGTCTGGCACGGCATCGATGGGCAGCCGCTGATAATTGTAGGCCCCCAGCAGCGCCACCGCGGTCACCGCGAAGATCACCAGCCAGCGCTGCTGTATCGAGAATTTAAGAATGCGTTCCAACATGCTGAATGCCCTTTCAATGATCGTGCGAAGCGCCTGACTTCAGGATGTCCGCCTTGATGAGATAACTGTTTCCGGTGACGTAACGTTGACCGGCCGACAAACCGGAGAGCACCTCCACCCACTCCGTTGTACGGCGTCCGGTCTCCACCGGTTGCACCTCGAACTCATCCCCCACGTTCAGGAACACGACCGTCCAGTCCCGGAACGTTTGCAAGGCATCGGGACGAATGGCCACCGCCACCTGATTTTCAGCCTGTAACAACTTCAAGGAAATGAACTCGCCCGGCTTCCATTGCTGCTGGGGATTCGGCAATACGATACGCAAGAAACCTGTCCGCGTTTCGGCATCCACTCCCGGGCCGACATAAGACACGGTCCCTTCAGACTGGCGATCACCTGCGGAAAGGATGGCTTTTTGTCCCGGCTGCACGGCGGCAAGATCCATCGCTGGAACTGAAGCATCCACCCACACACTGCTCATGTCCGCGATGAGGAACAGGTCCGCATCTTCCATCACGGGAGAGCCTAGCGTGACCGCCTTGCGGACGATGGTGCCGCTGATGGGCGCCCGCACTTCGTAACGCGTAAGGGCTTGCTCGGCAAAAGGCTGCCGGGGTTGAAAAGCAACGACTGTCCCGGTCGGCTCCACGGAGAGTTCGGTCAACTCCTTGGCCTGCAGCCCCAAGGCCAGCAGTTTCTGTCGGGCAGTCTGTTTCGCGATCTCCGCCTCTTCCAACTGGTGCTTGATCATGAGATAATCCTGCTCCGGGCTGATCTTCTTTTTCCATAAGCCCTCCTCCCGGGAAAAGACGGCCTGCGCCAGTTCCAGCTTGTGCAACGCCTCGATGAACTCGGCTTTTGCATCCGCCAGCTCCCGGCTGTCCAGCACGGCCAGCACTTCACCGGCCTGCACCTGGTCGCCCAGTTTCTTATGCACCGCCGTGACCTGCCCCTTGAACCGGCTCACCGCGTGGGCCACTTGATCTTCATTCAACCGGATCTGCGCAGGCAGTTCCCGGAACTGTTGCAATGTGGCTGGTCCGGCAACCTCGGTCTTCACTCCGGAACTGGCAGCCAAGTCAGCCGGAATCTTGACCCGGCCTTCATGCGAGGCATACGTCCACTCCACCGGTTTGCCTTTGAACTCCGCTTTGACCGTGACATCGAACGAATGTGGCTCCACGACTTCCTGCTGTCCGCGCAGAAACTCGCCCATCGGTTGAAACGTGATGGTATCTTTCCGCCCACCGAAGCGGTTTAACTCGATGCTGAGCTTCACTTGTTCGGGCGCCACGGGCTGGCCCTTTACCGAAGCATAGATGCGAAACTCCGGTGGCACGCCTTTTTCAAAAATGGTGACTTCCAAGGCCAAGCCGTCGGTTTCCAACAAACGCCCGCCGTGCGGCCCCTTCTCAAATTCCTCTTCGTGATGATCTTCGTGGCCATGACCGTGGTCATGATCATGCCCGGCGTGATCGTGGGATTCCCCGGCTGGCTGACGCATGAGCAGCACCGCCAGAATCGCCCCGGCGACCAGGGTCAGGGCGATGAGAAAAAGTTGTTTCGCTTTCATAGGTTATCGAA
>CAZRGY010000382.1:0-2437 GCA_964599715.1 uncultured Verrucomicrobiota bacterium
GTGAACTTCCAGGATATCGATGGCGCGCGCCGGAGTGCATTTGCTCTCGGGATAGAGCGTCATGCCGGCCCACATGCCCGTGTCTTTCACGAGCTTGATGGTATGCTCCTCCACGTGATCGATGATGACGCGCGCGGGCTTGATGCGCTTGTCGCTCTTCAACACATCGAGGATGAGTTTCGTGCCCTTGAGTTTGTCCTCCAGGTGCGGTGTATGGACGAGGATGAGCTGGTCATACTTCGCCGCCACTTCCACGTGCATCTCCAGCACTTTCAATTCATTGCGCGAATTCTTGTTCAACCCGATCTCGCCGATGCCCAGCACACCCGGCTTGTCGATGAACTGCGGGATGAGGTCGATGACGTCCTTGGCCAAGCCTACGTCCTCAGACTCCTTCGGGTTGATGCAGAGCCAGCAGAAGTGCGCTAAACCAAACTTCGCTGCGCGTTTCGGTTCATGCTCCGTGAGCTGGCAGAAGTAATCGTAAAACCCGTCGGCGGACTTGCGATCGTAACCCGCCCAAAACGCTGGTTCGCAGACTGCCGCGCATCCCGCCGTGACCATATCCTGATAGTCATCGGTCGTGCGGCTGACCATGTGACCGTGTGGTTCGATGTAACGCATGAAAAAAGTTTAAAAATTAGAAAACTGTGGTGCCGGGTCCTCAATCTTTCACATTCCCGGCGAATGCCCCAATCGCGCCCTTCACCGATGCCTTTTCCAGTGGCTCCACACTAGGGTCACTAAATGACAACAGTACATTCTTGGCGCGTTCCGGAGTGCCGCCATCGAGCTCTTTGAGTGCCTGGCGGAAAGCGGCGAGGCGGAAGTCAGCCTCTCCGGGGGCACGGTCCACGCGATCGAGGAAGGCGGCGATGTCGATGAGCTTCGCGCGCGCTTCCATGAAATACATATCCAGCACCTGCTGTCGGTTCATTGGCATAGCGATATGTTGCAATATACGCCTGCGTAGAAAAGGGACAACTGGCAAAAGTTCCAAAACCTCAGCTTTTCCCCGCTTGTTTCGCGAACAAACCGCCCTTACCGTGCGTCAGATAACCCATGCGGTCATTCGGGATCACAATTTTAGCCAGTTTACTGGCCTGGTTCGCGGCTTCTGCACAAGCAGTGCAGGCGGCGGAAGTCAGCTTCTCGCGGGATATCGCCCCCATCCTGGTGGCCAAATGCCAGACCTGCCACGGAGCGGAAAAGGCCAAGGGCAAATACCGGCTACACACCTTTGATTGGCTGATTAAACCCGGCTCCAGTGATGAGCCGGCCATCACTCCCGGCGACCCAAAGAAGAGCGAGTTCTACCGCCTGCTCGTAGAGAAAGATCCAGACAGCCGCATGCCGCAAAAGGATGACCCACTGCCTGCTGCACAGATTTCCCTTATCGAACGCTGGATCAAAAATGGCGCCAAATTCGATGGCCCGGACCCGAAGCTGGACCTTGTCAGCCTGATGCCCCGGCAGCAACATCCCGCGCCGCCGGAGAACTACCCACAACCATTGCCCGTGACCGCCTTGGCCTTCAGCACGAACGGCCAGCAGCTCATCAGCAGCGGCTATCATGAGATCATCGTCTGGGATATCGCCACGCTGAAACCCGTTAAGCGTATCAAAAACGTGGCCACCGAAGTGCAAGCCCTCTCGCTCTCACCCGATGGCAAACTGCTCGCCGCCGCCACCGGCCAATCCGGCAAGCTCGGCGAAGTGCTCCTGATACCCCTCGATAAAGATGAACCCAAAGTCTTGGCCACGCTGCCTGACATCGCTCTGGATGTGAAGTTCAGCCCGGATGGAACCCAGCTCGCCTCAGGCGGATCGGATAACGCCATCCGCATCTTCGATGTAGCCACTGGCAAAGAAGCACGAAAGATCGAGCAACATTCTGATTGGGTGATGGCCTTGGCGTGGAGCCCGGATGGAAAACGCCTCGCCTCCGCCAGCCGCGACAAGACCGCTCGCGCTTATGATGCGACCAATGGTGAGATGCTCTCCTCTTACATGAGTCATCTGGAACCAGTCTTCGGTGTCGTTTTCGCCGACGGCACGAACAACATCGCGTCCGTCGGTCGCGACCAAAAGCTGCATCTGTGGAAGACCGACGATGGGAAAATAGTAAAAGACTCCAAACCGCTCGGCGGATTTGGTGGCGAGATTTGGCGTCTGCTGGGTAACGGCAATGAACTCATTACCGGCGACAAAAGCCGTGAAATCCGTGTTTACAATGCCCAGCCATTCAAATGGAACCGCACCTTTTCCAGTCACAACGACTGGGTGCAAGCCCTGGCCCTAAGCCCTGATGGCAGGACCCTAGCCAGCGGTGGGCATGACGGGGAAGTGATCCTGTGGAATTTCGAGGACGGGAAGATATTACAGCGCTTCATCGCTTCACCTGGTTATCGGCCGAGTGTCGCTAACGCGAAGTGAG
>CAZRGY010000382.1:2537-4545 GCA_964599715.1 uncultured Verrucomicrobiota bacterium
TCGCCCTCCGGACCGAGATCGAAGGAGAGCACATGATTGGCGAGCACCTCTGGTTTCCCTCCTTCTGTGATACGGATAAGCTCCCACGTGGCAGGCACCAGGTCATCTCCATCCTTTTTGGCCTCGCTTTGCTGGGCATCGATGTAATTCCCCCAGACAATCATGTAAGCAGGGGGCACCTGTTTCTGGCGCGCACCACCCGCCGTGGTGCTGGTCAACTTTTTGCCAGTGAAGAACTGGCTGAACACGCTGAAGAATTCAAACACTGCATAGATCATCCGCGCGGGAAAAAGCAGGACATCTTTCGCCAAATGTAACGGCTTCACCTCCGGTCCGGTCCGATAGGGACGGCGGATGCAGTAGAGTGTCCCCGCAGAATCCATCTGCGGCGTCAGGTAATCGGTATCCTGATGTTGGATGAGCGTGGCCATATCACCGGTCTCCAGATCGAGTGATTCCACACAAAATGGGCCTACCCCGGCCATATGCCCTTCGCGATCCCGGCCGATACCGGCTGATTGAAAAACGATACGTGAGGTGGAGCCGACCACCCAACGTGGCGCGGTATCCAGTGAGTCCCCTTCCGTGATCTCCCGCAAGCCGCCCTCAGGCGACATGATGCCCAAATCCGCCGTACCCAACTTGTTCTCCAAGCTGCAAACCATCCGTCCATCATTACCAACATCGAGGAAACGGACCCGCTGGTCGTGCTTGTTCCAGAGACGTTGTTCCTCCTCACCGTGGTTTTCCACCCGCAAGATACCGCACAAGGCATCGCTCTGGAGCGAATAGAGGAACTGGCCCGGTTCACGACCACGACAGATGCTGGTTATATTGATAGGGACGGAATTGATATCCTTGGCCACCCCGCCCCAGAGCGCTTCACCATAAAGAAATGATGTGCTGCGGGCATTCTGCTTCCAGGCATTGCGTTCACGACCTTTGAGCACGCGCTCTTTGATCGTCGCACCGTAACGGCTCTCCACTGTACGCGGCTCCGTGGCGCCTTGCTTGAGACGCAAACGCCCGTCCGAGATGTAAGCGATGGTGCAATTCATGCCTGATTTCCCCTCTGGCCTGGAACGACTGATTTATTGAGAACACCGGCAAGCTACACAGAAGATAAAAAGAATCAATTTCGGAAAAATGCGGATGAAAGACCGGATGAAAAAGTGTGGCTTGCAGAAAATTTTCCATCTATTAAATACGTCTAAGCCATGGACACAAAACTCCTCTACCTAGCACTCACGCTCGCGCTGCTAACCGGTTGTCAAAGCTACCCCATGGGACTCTCCAAAGCCGAATGGGAGGCACTGCCACTCGAGCAACAAGCTGAATACCGCCGACAGCAAAATGTGATCGACGAGGAGCGGCGACGCGAACAGGCCATCATCAACGAGCAACGGCGCAAGGAACAGGCAGCCCTCGCTGAACAACAACGTCTGGAGGCGGAAGAACGCGCACGCCAGGAAGAGATGCGATTGGCCACACTATATGCCCACGCCCGCTATGGAGATATCGTCACGGTGACGATCGAAGGTGGGTTGGTGAATTTCAGCAAGCATCGCGCCTACGAACCCGTGCGCTTTGAGATCATGAAAGGGCAGCGAAAAGAGATCGAATTCGCGCAACTGGGCAGTCCGCGCACGAAGATTTTTGTCCCCGTGCGTCTGAGCGAAGATGGCCAGACCTTTTACTTCGATGAACGGGCCAACGACCGTATCGTGCTCATCAATGCCGGAAACGCCTGGCAAGCCGGTAAGCGCTACGAAGGGATGGCCATCCACGACACCTCCAGCAGATCGCTTGCAAGCGCCATCAATATTCATCTGCAGTATAAAGATTTCGGCCGAGGCACCTCGCCAAGACCCGCCCCCAACCGTCCTTCACCAGATCAGCCCTTGAAGCGATAAACCGCTACACACAGGCTGGTATCCTGACCCGAATCCGCTAACGTGTGCGCCCTCATGGCGAGTGCGTTGCCCATCTATGACATCGAGCCCGAACT
>CAZRGY010000383.1:0-4540 GCA_964599715.1 uncultured Verrucomicrobiota bacterium
CCCATCTCTGTGGTGATGAGCGCCTCGGAGATACCGGCGGAGATGGCATCGATCGTCTTGGTGCCGCCGCCTTGAGAGATGGCCGAGAACGTGGCGAGCATGCCGAGCACCGTGCCGAGCAGACCGAGCAGCGGCGCGACGTTCACCATCACGTTGAGCACGGAGATCTGACGGTTGATGACCGGAAGCTTGGAACCGATGACCTCGGAGAAACGGTTGTGGATCTCGTCCTCGCTCTTCACTTCATCCTGCGTGTAGCGGATGATCTCGCCCACTTCACCTTCCGACTTGGAGGGGTCGATCACCCAGGTGCGCCACTGCTTCTCCGAGAGACGGCGATAACCGCGGCGGTTGAAATAGGTGAGCATGGATGCTCCGAGACCGTAGATGTATAGGCTGACGCACAGCAGCGGGATCATAGTCCAGCCACCGGCCACCCAGATGTGGGTCACTTTTTGGACGAGTGCTTCCATAAGAATTCGCAGGTTAAGGTTTCGGGGTTATTGGGCTTGGGTAGTTTCTTCGGTCACCGCCGGGATCTTCTCCGGCACGCCGTTGATGAAGGCCACGGAGGTCTGCTCCATGTCACTCATGATGGCTTTCACCTTGCGGGAGAGCACCGAGTGCGCGAGCAACGCCGGGATGGCCACATAAAGACCGCACTCCGTGGTGATGAGCGCCTCGGAGATACCGCCGGAAAGAGTCTTCGGGTCGCCGGTGCCGAACACGCTGATCATGTTGAACGTGGTGATCATACCGGTCACCGTACCGAGCAGACCGAGCAAAGGCGCCGTGGCTGCCGTCAAGGCGATGAAGGGAAGCATCTTCTCGAGCGTGGGCTTCACATTCAGCATGCGCTCATAAAGCACTTCCTCGATGAATTCCTTGGGCTCTTCCACATGGGTCACCGCCGTGACAAGCAATTCACCCGAAGGTCCCTTGATCGTCTTGGCGTGTTCCAGCGCGCCCTTCAGCTTACCGGCCGAGATACGGTCCAGGATAAGTTGCAAATCACGCTTGGTGGCCATCGGGATGCTGGAAAGTTGGAACCACTTGAAGAGCGCCACCAGCAAAGCGGCCACCGCCACTGCCACGATGGGATACATGACGAAGCCACCCTTCTTGATGTGTTCGATAAAGCCGTCTTTCGTCGCCTCGATCTTCAAGGCATTGCCCAGCGAGGGATCGAACGGCAACTTGCCGCTGCCTTTTTCCACTACGGCCCTGATGTCTTGAGCAAAATTCGGATCCAAGGTCACCATGGCCGGTTCAAGAGAACCTACCTGACGCTCCACTAGACCCGCGCTCTGCGACGAGGCGAACACCGCCACCGGTCCGAGCAAGGTCACTTTACCTTTTTCTTTCGCTCCCGAGGCGCCGAGCACGCTGGCTTCGAACGTATAACCGCCGTCCAGATTCTGCATACGGTCGATGGCGTTATCCAAAAAGCCGAGCTGCAATTCCAAGCGCTGCTGGATGGCGAGATCGGGATTCTCTGAACGCTGACGGATGTCGCGGGACTTATCTGCGTAAATCTGCAATTCGCTGATGTGCAGGCGGGACTCGAAGAGGCTGGAGAATTCCTGCAGCAGGCCGTTCAGGTAATCGAGCTCCTCCTTCTTCTTTTTGACCTGGTCCTTGAGGACGTTCAGGTCCACGAGATCGTTATCGCGGGAACGCTGGGCTTTCTCGTAATCCTTGCGTTTGGTGAGTACGTCGTCTTCCGCCTTGCTCATCTGCTGGGCGAGGGGGATGCGCTCGGCACCGACCTGCTTCTGCAAGGTGGAAAGCTCGGCGAGGGCTTTGTCCAGATCCGCCTTGGCGGAAGCGGACACAGCATTGAAGTCTTGCGCCGTGACGTTCAGCGCGAGGCTGAGGCCGAGCAGACCGGAAAAGAAAAGGGTGCGGAGTTTCATGGAAATTATTGGATCTTGACCGGCAGGCCGATGAAGGTGGCGGGCAGCGCGTTCTCATACATCGCGAGCACCTTGGTGATATCCGGAGCGAGCGCGGGCTCAGTGCTCCACTGCCAGCCTTCGGCAGAAGGAGTGCCGACACCGGCAAGCTTGCCTTCCTTGTCCACGTAGAAGGCTTGGGCCAGACCGAGGTAGATCGTGCGCACCTGGATCTCCGTGCCCGCGCTGTTCTTACGCAGCTCACTGGTCACGGTGACGGCACTGTTGAACTTGTCCGCTTCCGCCAGGATGGCCACCAGCACTTGCACGCGTTGGCCGACCGACAGCTTGGTGTTGGCGGAATCTTCCGGGATGCGTTTGACGAAATCGCCGAGCTTCTCCGCGAGTGGAGCCGGGAACGTCTTGGCGAGTGTGAGCGTCTTCTGCTCCAGACCGCCCACCAAAGTTTTGACCTTCTCGACGGCGGCCTTGAATTCCTCGTCCAGTTTCTTTTGGTCCGCGAATTCTTTGCGGGCGACTTCGTTGCCCGAGTCCACCTTGGCGATGAGCTCGTCCAAGTTCTTCGACTCGCGCTCGAACATCTTGATGGATTCGCTCAGCAATTCCTTCTCCGCGGCCCAATCAGCGCGCAGCTTGGAAGTCATCTGGCGGGTTTCCACCCATTTCTGCAGAGCCGTGCGGGTGTCCCCGATCTGCTCTTGGGCCAGCCCGGTGCCAGCCAGGATCAGGCTGCTGGCCAAGGCCAAAAATATCGCGTTCCGTTTCATGTTAATCAGTCGAATGACGTCACAGGACGCCGCTTCAGACTTGGCAACGCTAGGGGTGAACGATGACGAAGAAATGACAGGAGCGTTACAATTAGGTTACGTGGGGTGTGACTACAGGGAACTACTTAGCCGCAAGGATTTACGCATGCTAAGACCTATCCCATGCTGACGGATAACTGGTATGCGAATTTAAAAGATGGATTCCACGATTCCGTCAACATTTCCCAGGTTAAGATTATGTTTCGTTATCGTTACAGTCACTTTAAGCCACTCTTGGCATCTCTACCGATATGCAAGTTCCAGCTAGCATCGGAAGCAGGCCTGATTTGACGAAACGGCCAGTTAGGGTAGGCTTTAACGCAATCGCTGCTCCCGCAGCGGTTCATTTTGGATAACATTAGCACAACCAGCCGGTCATTCCGCATCCAGAAGAGCTATGCCATTTGGCTGCGCTTGGCCGCGATTGGTGTCATCATCATCTGAGCCGGGCTCACGAAGGCATCGCCTTCATCCATGAATCCTCCTTCTACTGATCCTGACCTTACCGCGCCCGCCGAACGGGCGGGCGAAAACAAATCTCACGCCGGCAAAGCCGGACTGGGCGCGATGATGATCGGCGCGCTCGGGGTGGTTTATGGCGATATCGGCACCAGCCCGCTCTACGCATTGCGCGAATGTTTCGGCGGTCCTCATGCGGTCGCTCCCACGCAAGAGAACGTCTTGGGCGTGCTTTCCCTGATCCTCTGGTCGCTCATCGTGCTGGTCTCCATCAAGTATCTCGCGCTGGTGATGCGGGCGGATAACCACGGTGAAGGCGGCATCCTCGCTTTGCTCTCACTGGCGGTGCCTCGCGCCACGGTACGAACCAAGACACTGACCACCCTTTCGGTGATCGGACTTTTCGGTGCGTGCCTCTTGTATGGTGACGGCATGCTGACGCCGGCCATCTCGGTCTTGAGTGCTGTGGAGGGTCTCAATGTCACCACGAACGCCTTCGAACCCTACGTCATCCCGATCACCGTGCTGATCTTGTTCGGTCTGTTTTCCTTTCAGCACCATGGGACGGGTGGAGTGGGGCGTGTGTTTGGGCCGATCACGTTGGTGTGGTTCGCCGTGCTGGCTCTGTTGGGCATCAAAGGAATTCTGCTGGCTCCAGAAATTCTCGAGGCCGTGAATCCCTTGTTCGGCTTAAGTTTCCTGTGGCACAACGGCTGGGTGGCCTTCCCGGTATTGGGCGCGGTGTTCCTGGTGGTGACGGGCGGTGAGGCCCTGTATGCGGACATGGGCCACTTCGGCATCAAACCCATCCGCTATGCGTGGTTCACGCTGGTACTGCCCGCCCTCGTCTTGAATTACTTCGGCCAGGGAGCACTGCTGTTCAGCAATCCGGAAGCGGCGGCGAATCCTTTTTATCTGCTGGCACCAAGTTGGTCGCTTTATCCCTTGGTGATCCTGGCCACGATGGCCACCGTCATCGCGTCCCAGGCACTTATCTCCGGGGTGTTCTCCATCACCATGCAAGCCATTCAACTCGGTTATCTGCCACGCATGGCGGTGCGGCACACGTCCTCCAGTGAACGCGGCCAGATCTACCTGCCGCAGATGAACTGGTGGCTGATGCTTAGCTGCATGGGGCTGGTGATCGGCTTTGAAAGTTCCAGCAATCTGGCGGCCGCCTACGGTATCGCAGTGACCGCCACGATGGTAGTGACCACGATCCTGCTGTATCGGGTGGCGCAAAAGCACTGGGGCTGGAGCAAACGCCGCACGGCCTTCGTCTGCGGCTCGTTCCTGATCCTGGAGCTCGCCTTTTTGGGAGCCAATTCATTGAAGATCCCGGAAGGCGGCTGGTTCCCG
>CAZRGY010000384.1:0-4521 GCA_964599715.1 uncultured Verrucomicrobiota bacterium
ACGGAACCGTAGTGGGCGGCCACCGCCGCCGCGTCCACCGGGCGCAACTTCCCGGCATGCCGGAGCAGCGGAAAGCACCACAGTGGTATCAGAGCGCCCAGCAGCACTGCGGCACAGGCTGGCAACCACACCTTGGCAAGCCCCGCCTCGGCCACAGCCACGCCCCCCTTGAAGCCGATCGCAACCAGCAAGTAGATGGTGATGCCTGCGTATAGCGGCTCTGGAAACTTAAGCTCGCTCTTGACAAGTGCCGCGATCATGCCCAAGGCAAAGAACAATACGGCTGGCGAGAGCAGGTTGGAACTGAGTGCTTCGAGCAGATCCATAGAGTGCCTCAATGCTTGAAGAAAAGAACCCGGCCGGTCTGCAGGTTATACATCCCTCCAGCCAATCCTATCTGGCCGGAATCCAAAGCCTGTCTTAACTCGGGACTCCGCTCACGGATCTGCTGCATCACCAATCTGACGTTTGCCTCCGCCACCAGCTCTCCCAAACGTTCAGGACCTGGCCCCGTACCGGTCTCGACAGCTTTCACAGCCGGCTTTATGCGCGCCAGCAATGAGGTCACGTGCCCCGCCTTTACATCTTTGATGGCCCCCTCCACCGCCCCGCAATGCGTGTGACCGATAACCGCGATAAGCCGGGCTCCAGCCAGCAGACAGGTAAACTCCATGCTGCCCAAGATGTCATCATTCAACACATTGCCCGCGACGCGGATGTTGAACAACTCTCCATGCCCTGCATCAAAAATGATCTCTGAACTGGTTCTCGAATCCACACAACTAAGCACCACCGCATAGGGATGCTGCGCGGCGGCGGTGGCACTGCGCAACTCGCCCCAATCACGCTGCAGCATCTGCCCTGTGACGTAGCGTTCGTTGCCGGCCAGCAGCGTCTTTTGGGCCAGTTCAGGCGTCATGGCTTGCTGCACGGCCTTGCTGGGTGCCATCCGCATGGCCTCAGCCACCGGTCGCCCTTGGCAACCAACCAGCAGGCACACACAGGAAATGACCATCAACATCGATCCAACCCGCCTTGATATGAATTTCTTAATCATAAGCAGGCGCAGGGTAACGGTCACATAATCCTTATAAAAATAGATTGTTCCACATATATCGTTCGGTTAATTCAATGTATATGAAAGCACCACAGAACCGATTTGAGTGGTTGAACTATCATCATTTAAGGCATTTCTGGGTGATTGCCAGGAATCGCAGCATGACCCGTGCAGCCGAAGTTCTGCACATTTCCCAGTCCACCCTCAGCCAGCAACTCCGTGAACTCGAGCAGTGGCTGGGTCATCCTCTGTTCGAACGCCGCAACCGCCAGCTGCATCTCACCGAGGCCGGACGCATCGCTTTCGAACACGCCGAATCAATCTTCCTGACAGGTCAGGAATTATTAGGACGGATGCGCCAGACAGGCGAAGCCAGAAAGATTCTCCGCATCGGCGCGGTCGGACCGCTTTCGAAGAACCTCCAGTTCGATTTCATTCAACCCCTTCTTCAGCGTGGCGATTGCAGCTTATCCGTCATCACGGGCACTCTCGTCGAACTGCTCCGCCAATTGAAGGAACACAACCTGGATCTTATCCTGTCCAATACCCCCCTGCGGGCGGACCAGGATTTGACTGTTCATAATCATCTACTGGGAGAGACCCCCGTTTTTCTCGCTGGTCGGCTGGCTGTGCCAAGGCATCGGAAAAAATTCCCGCAATGGTTAAGGGATGTGCCCCTGTTCTTGCCAACCCGGCAGAGCAATATGCGAGCAGACTTCGACTTGCTGCTGGCCGAGGCACGCATCGATGCTGACATTCGGGCCGAGGTCGATGACATGGCCCTGCTACGTTTGCTCGCCCTGTCCGGTGAAGGACTCGCGCTCGTGCCCAGTATCGTTGTAGAACGCGAGCTGCAAAGCCGCCAATTGCAGACCTTGATCCGAGTTCCTGACTTGTCCGAGCGATTCTATGCAGTCACAGTGAGGCGAAAATTTGAGAATCCGCTGATTGAACAAGCTGTCGCCTCTTTCAAAGCACGCTTGAAAACCATCGGTACTATGCCCCTGAAAAGAAGACTCACCTCTCCGTGACAATCAGCGTCTTCACCGCCCGATTCCCCGCCGCCATCGCCTTGAACAAAGTCGGCAATTCGCTCAATGCGCACTCGCCATCCACGAAGTCTTTCGCCGTCACCACACCGCCCTCGATGAACTCCAGCGCCCGCCGGATCGTCCGTGGTGTGTGATGAAAACTCGCGAGTAGAGTAAGGTTGGAATAATGGATGAGCGTGGTATCGAGCATGACACTCGTGCCAGCCGGACAGCCGCCAAAGAAATTCACCGTGCCACCTTTCCGCACCAGCTTCACACTGGCCTCCCAAGTCTCCGGCTTGCCCACGGCCTCTATCACCACATCCGGATTACCCGGCAACATCGCTTGCACCACTGGAACGATATCCCCCTCTCTCGGCACCTCGATGACCGTCTCCGCCCCCAGTCGTTTGGCCAAAGCCATCCGCTGCTCACCCCTGCCCGCCACACTCACATGGCAGCCCAGATGCTTCGCCAGCGCCACAAACATCAGCCCGATCGGCCCCGATCCGACCACCAGCACGTGTTGTCCGGCCTTGAGCTTGGAATCCTCCACTCCTTGCACCACACAAGCGAGCGGCTCCGTCAATGCCGCATCCTTGAATGAAGTGGTGGTTTTCAACCGCAACAGGTTCTTCTGCACCAACCGCGCGGGCACCACGATGGATTCCGCATAAGCTCCATTCAGAAACAACAGGTTCTCACAAAGATTCTCCTGCTCTTGCTGGCAATAAAGGCAACTCCCACACGGTGCCGAGTTCGCCACCACCACCCGCTCACCCACCCGCCATTCACTGACATCTGGTGCCACTTCTGTGATCGCACCCGCCAGTTCATGACCGAAGACCGCCGGAGGCACGATCATCTTCGCGTGGTAGCCTCGCTTGAAAACTTTCAGGTCCGTCCCGCAAGTGAGCGCCGCTCCGATCTGGATACGCACCTCACCCGCCGTCAGCGGCCGTTCCGCGACCGTTTCCACGCGCACATCTTCTTTACCATGCAGAACCGCTGCCTTCATCGGAGCAACTTGACCGCCAGAAAACCGGCGATGCCCAGCGCCAGTAAAGCCCAGGCAAACAGGTCGAAATATTTCTCTATAAGCGTCTTCACCTTCGGGCCGAAGTAATAGATGACGCCACCCACCATAAAGAACCGCGCCGAACGGCCTAACGCAGACGCGACGATCAACGTCACGAGGCTCACATGGAACACCCCGGCAGCGATGGTGAACACTTTATACGGAATGGGTGTGAAAGCCGCCGTCAGGATCGCCACAAATGCGTTCCCTTGATACAACTCCTGCACTTTGTCAAAAATCCCCTGCGAGAAGATGTAGGGGATGAAAAGGTGTTTGACGCCCTCCCATAACGCGTAACCGATACACCAGCCCAAGATCCCGCCGATCACCGAGCCTGCGGCACAGATCAAGGCAAAGCGAAAAGACTTCTCCGGTTTGCCCACACACAATGCCAGCAGCAATACATCAGGCGGGATCAAAAAGAACGAGGATTCGATCACCGCGATGAAGAATAACGCCCACGAACCACCGGGCCGATCTGCCCAACTGATGGTCCAATCATACAACCGGCGCAACACGCCCGGCTTCTTAAGTGTGGCTTCAGCCCCGGAACTCATAGCCGCCGAGTGGACTGGAAAGCATCGCCAGCGTCAAGCAGCATGGCCTCACCAAAACCATCATCGTGGACGTAAGTCCGCGCTAACCCTTCTGGTAAGGATGAGTTTCACCTCGTCCCAAAATGCACCTTGAGGCTTTCATCAACCAACAGCAGGAATGTGGAAATACGAGCGCGTAACACATGTTTCCATTTTCTTCATTCCTAATTCTTAATTCTACCGTTTCCCGAAGTGCGCCTTCCCGTTCGATCCGTTCAGCCTGACTCCGCCGATGCATCCTGTCCTGCGGTACTCTAGCATCCGGCCTTTGCCTCCCGGACCAAACCCTCGCCAGCCACCCCGACGCCCTTTGTTCAAAATCTAGCCATCGCGGCGGGCTCGCGACGATAGTCGGAGTTCAACCACATGGCAGACCGAACTTCAGCTCAGAAACAACGTGAATCCCCAGAGCCTGGAACCCAGACCCTTTCCCTTCCCGTTGTCCCCTTTCAGAAACTATGTCATAGAGCAATGAAACCGTCCGACCTCGGCGAATGTGTCGTCATCCCTCCCTGCCATCACGCAAGTCGATGGGAAGCCAATCGCAAGTCGAACTTCGACTGGGCTTGGTGCCTGTCCCGAACCCGGCTGGTTCCGCAGTGGTTACTATGGATTCCCCGGTCCCATTCTCGACCGACGTCCAGTTCGCCCTCCAGCTTACGGGCCCTGATCCATCCGCCCGATACACTCACCTAGCCGCAATGAATTCATAAGGTTGACAAACGATTCCAACGAATCATTTAGCTTGAGTATTCTTCG
>CAZRGY010000385.1:0-4496 GCA_964599715.1 uncultured Verrucomicrobiota bacterium
GTTGCGCGCCGGGGAGTGGCATCAGGCGGTTTCGTCTGGCAACGCAAATGGGCCTGGGCAGCCGTGCTGGGCTTGGCGTTGGTTTTCCTGGTCGGCATGTCCGTGGGCGGAGTGGTTCATCAAGTCGGGTGGATGGCAGCCAGTGATGAGCCGATGTGGATGGAAATGCGCAGCAAGAAATTCAAGGTCATGGTAGATATGCGAAGCGTATCCGAAGCGGTCTGGAGGGAGTTGAAGCAAGAGGGTGGGGATTTGCAGACCGTCCGTAAGGGGTATAGGGAGGGGACGGATGCTTTTGCCACGCGCTTTGGCCTGCCTATCGCGAATTTTCAAGGTTTTGCCATCATGGAAGGGGATGACTGGGTCGGTTCAATCATTTTTCCTCGCAGCGAAGAATTGCGGCATCAGTTGGGCGGATACCACCTGAACAAAGACGTTAATGAAAAAATTGACGCTGAAAAATTGGGAAAGTTGATAAAGCAGAACAGGGATACACTGCGATCTTTATGAGTGTATGAGCGATTCCAGACCAAACGTTTCATCAACTTTACGCAAGGTCGTCAGGGTGGTGCTTTGGCTGGTTGGCATCGTCCTTGGTCTCTGTTTATTTCTGATTTTTACCAACTTGGTTTTTGGCCCAATTTTCTTCCAAATGTTGCTGGTCTTGCCCCTCGGCTGGGTTGGATTTTGCCAGCGGGTTCTGTCAGAAATCCGTGTTAAATGGGATTTGTTCGGCATGGCCTTGCTTTGCTTGGCTGTGGGTGGAGTGGTCATGCATCAGTTCCTGCTCTGGGTGTCTGGGTATGCGATGAAAGCACGGGGCAGCACCTTTGTCTGGCCGGTGCGTTGGACCGTTTGTGGATTGATTCTCATGAGCCTGTTCTTTGTCATTGGGACGGCGGTTTCTGGCATCAAACAGCAAGTGGAATGGATCAGACAGAGTGACGCTCCAAAGACGGTGCTACGGAGTCCGGGGCTGCCTTCGGCAATGAAAATGTTAGCCATGGAGATGTCGTTTGAGATGGAAGACGCAGGTGCAAATTATCAAACCTTACAGATGAAGTTCCGCTTCATTGATGGAGCTTCGATTTATCCGGCATATCGTCCGGCGATAAAGCATCTCCACGGGCTTGCCATATTTGAGGGAGAGAAGTGCGTGGGCTTTATGTTGTTTCCGCGCGATGAGGCTTTGCTTGCCAAGCATGGTGGGCAATATGTGACCATCAACAGCATGGAATGGGTGACGCCGGCACAATTGAAGGATGTTCTGGCGAAACATCGCGACAATCTCCGTTCCTTCTGACGCCATGACGCCCGATGCGAAAAAGCTGACACTGGCCGAACGGATCGGCGGAGTCTTTCTGGGCGCATTCGCTTTGCTTGTCGTTTTGGTTTTGGCTCTGCCGTTAGTGTTAGGCGGAAATATCCGGGTGATTTTTCAGTTGAGCATGGCCTTGCTGGTAGGCTGGTTCAGGTTCTGCGAAAGAACTTTAGCTGCCATCGAGTGGAACTGGACGCTGATGGTTTTCTGGAGCATTTGCTTCCTACTGATCGGCATCGGCCTAAATCGGTTTCTGAAATGGTTTTCTGGTTTCGTGGCAGAGAAACGTGGCAAGAGTTTCATCTGGCCGACCCGCTGGACTTGGTGTGGATTAGTGACTGTAGGGATATTCTTCGCCGTAGGCATGTCGGTCGGTGGTGTCCTGCATCAGCTAGGCTGGATGGCGGGGAGTGAAGAACCAATGGTGGTAGAGCGGTCAGGTGCATCCAAAATAGCTCAGATGAAACAGATCGATGGAGCATTTCAGCAGGCTCTGCTTGAGTCCAAGGAAGATTACGAACAGGCGCGACAGCTCATCTGGGACCCCAAAGTGCGATATCTCATAGACCCAGAATCACTTCGCAAAAGATACCGTTTATTCGCTGTCGTGGAAGCGGACGGAAAGGTCACAGGTAATATTATTTTTCCAATCAATCAGCAAGAGTTTCAGCAGGCAGGTGGTCTGGCTTATATCGAAGGAGAAACGGACGGTGGCTTTTTGCCCATGGAAAAGGTAAAAAGCCTGCTCCAAGCCCATCGCGATAAACTCAAGCAGTTCTAACTCCGGTTACTTTAGCAAAACCTTCACCGCCTTCTCCAGTTGCAGATCTTTGCCTTTGGCGACGGACTCAGGATCGTTGTTCACCCGGTGATCGGGTTCGAGTTGCTGGTTCTCCAGATACTTGCCTTGACGGTCCATCACACCCACTTGCGGGATGCCGAAGTAGATGGATTTATCCATCTGTGTTTCCCACCAGACCGCAGTGCCGGTGCCGGGGACGGGCATGCCGACGAGTTCACCGATGCCGAGGGTTTTGTAGAGCAGGGGGAACATGTGGGCGTTGGAGTAGTTGCTCTCGCTCATCACCACGATGGTTTTCTTGTTCCACTTCTGCATCGGGTCATGGCCGATGAGGTTGCCGCGTGGCACGTAGTCGAAGTAGGTCTTGCCGCTGAGCAGGTCGGCGAGGTCATCATGCAACCAACCGCCGCCATTGAAACGGGTGTCGATGATGATGGCCTGCTTGTCCGTATTGCGACCAAGCACCTCAGAGTAAAACTCACGAAAGGCGGAGTCACCCATGCTGCGGATATGGGCATAGCCGAGCTTGCCATCAGACAGTTTGTCCACGAGTTCACGGCGGGTCTTGATCCAGCGCTCGTAGAGCATCTCGTCTTCAGCCCCTTGCGAGATGGGTTTCACCGTTTCGTCCCAACGTGTGTCTGTGGCCGGATCAAGCAGGGAAAGCAGCACGGGCTTGCCTGATTTACGATTCAGCAGGGCGTAGGGGTTGGTGTCTGCGTCGATGGCCTCACCATCGATCTTCTCGATGATGTGCCCCGCTTTGATCTTGGTGCCGGCCTTTTGCAACGGGCCTTCCTCGAGGATCTCCAAGATTTTCCAGCCGGGTCCCTTGGGCGAGTTCTCGAAGAACGCGCCGAGGCTGGCAGTATTGTCGCCACCGCTGTTGGAAGGACGATAGCCGCTGCCGGTATGGGAGGCGTTCAGTTCGCCGAGCATCTCACTCAACATCTCTGCGAAGTCCCAATTGTTCTCGATGTGCGGGAGGAAGCGGGCGTAGGCCTCCTTGTAGTAGGCCCAATCGACGTCGTGCAGGTTTTGCACATAGAATTTCTTCAGGACCTGACGCCAGGCGTGCTCAAAGATGTAGGCGCGTTCAGCGGCCCGGTTCAACTCCATCTCAGCGCTGAAGTTGACGGAGGTTTGCTTGCCGTTGCTGATCTCGATCTTGGTGATCTTGCCGCCGTTCAGCACGAAGAGGTTTTTCCCATCGGCATCCATCTCCAGTTTGCCCGAGTCGGCGCCGAGTTTCACCAGCAGCTTGGTCTCGTTCTCGCGCGGCTTGTGCTGCCAGAGGTCGTAGCCTTTCTCGAATTTCGCGAGATAAAGCACCGTCTCGCCATCGGGTGTGATGACCGCATCGGCGAGACTGGAGGAATGGATAGTGAGGCGCACGGTGCGATCCTCGATGCCTTTCAGCTCGATCTTTAACGGCTCGACCTTCTTGTCCTCTTTTTTCTTCTCATCCTTGTCAGCCTTATCCTCCTCGCTTTTCTTCTCTTCAGACTTTTTTTCGTCAGTGGATTTTTTGTCCTTCTTTTCCTTCTCCTTTTTCTCCTGTTCCTGGAGCAGTTCAAAATCGGCCTTGGAGAGCTTGAACCGGTCGAAATCTTCCTGCGCGAAGAACATGCCGTAAGCATCCTGGTATGCACCCCAACTCCCATGGCTGCGCATGCCGTTCCGGTCAGTGATCCAGAGCAGCATCTTGCCCTTCATCATCCACTGGGGCCGCTCATCCTCGTAGCCGCTCTTGGTCAGGTTCACGGGCGGTTTGCCACCGGCGGCATCGAGCAATCCCACTTCCATCGACCAGCGATTCTTATCGAGAAAATTCACGAGGAACCATTTGCCATCGGGTGACCAGTCAAACCATTGGTCGCCATCCGAGTAGGAATAGTTCGCATCTCCGGGCAGCACGACGCGGCTTTGCTTGCTCTCCAGATTCAACACCTTGAGGATGGTGCGTTCTTCCAGATAGGCGACTTCCTTGCCGTCAGGTGAGTAACGGGGCTGAAAGGTCTCGGCGGCAATTGCGAGTAGCGCGGTCTCTTTGATGATGGTGGCGCTGTAAAAGTAGAGTTCTTCATCGCGGGCGATGGCGGCCTCATAGATATTCCAACTGCCATCACGTTCACCGGCATAGAGCAGCTTGCGACCATCCGGGCTGAAACTGATGGAACGTTCCTGCTCCGGAGTATTGGTGATGCGCTTGGTGACTTTGTGGTCGATGGAGGTCACGAAAATCTCGCCACGCACCACGAAAGCGATCTCCTTGCCCTTGGGGGAAAGTGCCATCTCGGTGGCATCGCCGCTGAAGGTGGTGAATTGGGCGTCATTCCGTTTGCGATCGGCGGCGATCTGGATGGGAACCTT
>CAZRGY010000386.1:0-4492 GCA_964599715.1 uncultured Verrucomicrobiota bacterium
ACCTATCCTGAACAAGGAACCGCTGGTCTATGAGGAAGTGCACATGAGCACGCGGTCATACAAATAATTTGAACGCCCAAAGAGAGAACCTATGAAAGTGACCTTAAAAGTATGGCGTCAGAAGAATGCGAGCACGCCGGGTGAGTTCAAGACCTACCAGTCGCCGGAGCTGAACGGGAACATGTCGTTCCTGGAGATGCTCGACGTGGTGAACGAAGAGCTGGCGAACAAGGGTGAGGAGCCGATCGCGTTCGATCACGATTGCCGGGAAGGCATCTGCGGAACTTGCTCGTTGGTGATCGACGGCAAGCCGCACGGTCCGCACCAGGGCATCGCGACCTGCCAGACCTACATGCGCAGCTTCAATGACGGGGACGAGATCTATGTGGAGCCGTTCCGCGCGAAACCGTTCGAAATCATCAAGGACCTGGTGGTGAACCGTAAGTCTTTTGATCGCATCCAGCAGGCGGGTGGTTTCATCACGGTTCGCACGGGTGCTGCACCGGATGCGAACTCCATCTTGGTGCCGAAAGAGAATTCCGACATGGCGATGGATGCGGCTCAGTGCATCGGTTGCGGTGCGTGCGTGGCGGCGTGCAAGAATGCAAGCGCGATGCTGTTCGTCGCCGCCAAGGTGTCGCATCTCGGTCTGCTGCCGCAAGGTCAGCCGGAACGCTTCCGACGCGTGCAGGCGATGGTGGAGCAGATGGATAAAGAAGGCTTCGGCAGTTGCTCGGTGACGGGATCTTGCGAAGCTGTTTGCCCGAAGAGCATCACGCTGGATTTCATCGCGATGATGAATCGCGATTACGCTGCCGCCCTGCTCAAGGGCGATCCAAAGCCGATCGCCGGTGGCGGTGGAGCGTAGGTCGTTGTTTTATCCTCAAGTGAGACGCATAAAGCGTCGGCATGCACGCCGGCGCTTTTTTCGTGCCTGTCGTCAAGCCATGCGACGGTAGCTGAGGCCGAGAGTCAGCAGCTTCTGCAGCAGTTCCTCGTAATGAAGGCCACAGTGTTCGGCGGCTTCGGCAAAATCTTCGCCGAAGGAGATGTTCGGATTGGGATTGGCCTCCAGCAGGTAGAATTCGCCGGCCGGTGTCATGCGGAAATCCAGACGGGCACAGCCGCTGAGATAAAGGAGGCGGTAGATGCGCTTGGAGAGATGCTCCACTTTCTTGCGCAGTTCAGGCGATAATTCGGCTGCCCGGGTTTTTACGCCGACTTTTTCCTGATAGCGGTAGTCCCACTTGAGTTTGCTGGTGGCGATGACGGATGAACCTTCCGGCTGTTTTTCGACGATCAGCTCCCAAGGGGTGAAAGATTGCAGTCGCTCATTGCCGACCATGGCGATGTAGATTTCGCGACCTTCGATGAACTCTTCGACGATGGCCGGGTTCTTCGTCTTTTCATGGATGAACGCGACGCGTTCGGCGAGTTTGACATCATCATGGACGACGGAGGCCTGGGAGATGCCCACAGAACCTTCATCCACCAACGACTTCACAAACAGCGGGAACTTAAGGCGCTTGGGACGGTGCGGCTTGCGATTTACCGGTACGACGATGAACTGCGGTACCGGGATGCGATGATAGGCGAGAATCTTTTTCGAGAGCGCCTTGTCATGCGCGAGCGTGAGACCGCGCGGGTTGCAACCAGTGTAGGGGAGCTGGCGCAATTCGAGATAACTGACGACGTGCTGGTCGAAGAGGGCGTCGCCATGGAACTCCTCCAGCAGATTGAAGGCGATGTGCGGATCGTGTGCCTCGACGGCCTGACGGATGACGTTCAGGTCGCTATAAAGACCGATAGGAAACACCTCGTGCCCCATGGAACGCAGAGTGTTGATGACATCAAACTCGGCTTTCCATGGCTGGATGTCCTTGTCGCTCAGACCCTCGATGCTGTCGGGCGGGACGAGGTCTTCGTGGCAGAGGACCAAGATTCTTAACGTTTTTTTAGCCACAAAACTCATACGGCGAAACGATAGTGACCAGTGTGCAGCGCGTTCATGGTCTGCGTAGTGAGCATGACGAGCGTGTTCATCCATGCGCGATGCTGTGAACCCGCGACCCGCAGTTTCAACTCCTGGCAACGCCGGATCAACTGCAAGACGACGTGCCGGATGGTGTAGGCATGGACCCCGGTGCCGTGAGAGACCAAGGGGACCAGATCTTTTTGGATGCGACGCAGGTAAACCGAGGCTGCTTCATTACCCTGATAGCGTTCGTGATTGGAGAAGACGCGCAACAGGATGCGGTCGTAGCGGCTGCTGCCGTCCGTCTGATAATACTCGGTCTTGCGGCGATAGTGTTCGCGCAAGGTGGTCTTGCATTCGGCAAGCGGTTCAACGGCTTTGCGTTTGCGGTTGAGCGGAGCCAGACCGGCGATGTCTTCCATCATCTCATCGACACACTCGAGCTTCTCCAGCGCGGCCCAGCCAGCATAGCGGGTGCGCCAGCGGGAATTGGGCGTGAGCCAAACGGCAAAGGTCTCCGCGAAATCTTCGGCGGGATGGGCCTGGGCATACCAAGCATCCAGATGCAGCACGTAACGGCGGCTGTTGGGGCGCGGTTGATAGATGTTCGGATAAGGCGTGGCGAAAGAACCGAACATCTCCCGCCAAGTTTTGCGGCGGTGCAGCCGATAGGCGATATCCAGCGCGTGGCCCGCCTCGTGCCGCAGGATACGCATGCATTGCTGATCGGTGCCGCCCTCCACCTCCAGCATGAATTTCTTTTCCAATGTGGCGAGGCGAGGATGAGCGAGGAAGAACGGGATGGCGATGCCGGGGATGGCGTCGGGTGAAAACCATTCCTCGGCCAGCCAGCAGGGGGGGCGGAAAGTGATACCTTTTCCAGCAAGCTCTGCATACAGGCGCTCAATCAAAACCGACAAGTGAGTGCCTTCGAGCTTAAGCGGCAGGTCGCACAGGCGCAGGTCCAGCAGACGCTCTTCGGACAGGCGGTTGAGATTGAGGCGGGTTTTCACTTCGGATTCACCAAGGGTTGTGTCCAGGCTTGTTCAAATTCACCTTCACGATAGGGATTGGTCTTCAACTTGGTTGAAGTGATGCGGGCGCGGACATAGATCTCGTCGCCACGCAGTTGATAGTATGCCTTGTTGCCTTTGATGGAAACCAAGATTTGGCCGATGTCGTCACTATATCGATGAGTTACGCGGAGGGCCTCGCCATTGGCGGCGCGGACGGGTTCGCTCTTGGGGTCGAAATTGCGGCGGGTGCCGATGAAATCGATGGTGTATTCGACGCCGGGCTCTGGATCCACTTCGATACTGAGTTTGGAGCCCTCAGCCTTCAGATCTTTCAGGGTCACGCCACTGGAGGCGTAGAAGTCGCCGGCTTCCATGGCGGCGACGAGGCTGTCGCGGCTCAGGTCCTTGGCCCGGACCATTACCCAGCCACGGCCACTGTTGCTCCTGCCCACGGCGATGGTGTGGTAGTGATGCGAGTCATCCGTGGCGAGGCCATAGAGCACGCCGAGTTTCAGATCGGTGAGGCGATGGGCGAGCGAGATGTCCCAGACTTTTTCGAGGCCGGCATGGAGCTTGTCGCCTTCGTTGAAAACGGAGGGGTGGCCATTATAGACCTCGAAGAATTTCAGGCCGCGCACGGGCATGAGTTCCTCGGCGGTGATGCCCCAGCGAAAATTGGGATGGTTGATGTGCGGGAACATCGGCTGGCCGGTCGCTTTACGCTGGGCATAGACGGCGTCCACGTTGCGCTGGATGACTTCGAGCACGCTGTCTCCTCCCTGTGGCTTGATGACTTCGCGGAGATTGACGACGCCCATGTGGACTGGAGCGAGTTTGTATTTATCGGTAAGCTCTTCGCCGGGGATGAAGAGGAAGCGGCCGGGTTCCTCGAACTTGGGGCTGAACTCGGCGAGGGTCTTGAGGCGGACTTCGGGCAGGCCGTTTTTGGTGCGTTGCTGCACCCAGTCTTTGCCAAAGCGTTCGATGTATTCTTCCAAGACTTTGCCGCCACCTTTATTGGTGGCTACGAGCCAGCGTTCGCCCGTCTGCATCAGGTTATGATCGCTGAGCATGAGGAAGTGATAGCCATGCTTTTTATACCAGTCGGCGATCATCTCCGGGTAGCCATCGCCATCACTCCAGAGAGAGTGGGTGTGGAGATTGCCCTTCCACCAGCGGGCTTCCTGGGCGTGGGTCAAGGACGTCAGGAGCAGGGTGGAGAAGGCCAAGACGAGAGTGTGTAGGCGGTGCGGTTTCATGGGCTGCGATAGAAGTAGCAGGAGGCGGGGGAAAGGACAACTGAGTTAAAAGGCGAACGGTGGAGGAATGGATCGGCATAATCAATAGATAGGCAGCACTTGATTTATCTGAGGTAAGGCCGCGCTTCTACTTTAAGTAGATTCCAGCAAATTATTTTCGCAAGGCCCTCGCTTTTAGAGGTGTTTCAATCCATAAGCTATTTTCAATCAACTTGTATGCCGTGCATATGTTGTCCCTCCGC
>CAZRGY010000387.1:0-4489 GCA_964599715.1 uncultured Verrucomicrobiota bacterium
ATGAGAGCGCCGATTCGGGCGGGTTTTCTGGTCAGGTCGCCAAAGGCATCCGCGAAGTAACCATGCCGCCGGTCATCTGCGTATTTCCTAATGGCGGCCGCAGTGGTTATCGCGGCGAAGTGGAGCAGATGATTGTCGAGGAGCTCATTCCGCTTATCGACAAAAACTACCCGACGAAACCCGATACCAAACATCGCGCCGTTGCCGGTTTCTCGATGGGTGGTGCCGGTTCGGTGCAATTATCCATCATGCATCCAGAACTATTTTGTGTGGCCGGAAGTTGGGGTGGGGGCATGTGGCGTGGCGCGGATGAAATTCTGGCCGCCGCCGAAAAAAACGCGGCTGTGCTCAAGCAAAACGGTTATGGCGTGCTGCTGGTCAATGGTGACCAAGATCGCCCGGATGCCTATCAAACCCTCGCCGAGAAGCTCAGCACTTTAAAGATCGAGCATCAAGTGGTCGTGCTCCCTAATACACCCCATAAACTCGGGCTTTATTATGAAGGAGCAGGCGAAGCGATGATCAAGTTTTTGGGCAAGCGTCTGCAAACAGCGGGGAAATTGTAACTCTCCACGGTCGGCTTGCGCTTTCCTTGGCGCCTGTTATAGCTCACCCAATAAGTGCCCCATTTTATGAATATACGTTTGTTGATTACGCCACTTTTGCTCGTTGCCACCGCTGCCATCGCCGCCGACTTGCCGCCCATTCCGGCAGCTTCTTTGGCGAAAAAGAAGGAGCTGCTGTTCGCTGACAATATGGAGAGCAATCCGCCCGCCAAGCCGTGGCATCGGGTGGTGGATACGTTCAAGTTCGAGAATGGTGTGCTGAAGGGCACGCAAACCCGGGTGAAGACCATTCCGGCTACAGATACCAAGCCAGCTATCACCGCGCATGCGGCTGTCTATGGTCTGGAAATCCCTACGAAGGATAGCGTGGTCGAAGTCCGCATCAATCTTGCCGGGGCCACCTCAATGGATGTGGAGTTTGACGATCGCAAATATACTGCGGCGCATTACGGTCACCTGTGTCGCGCCATCGTCCGCACCAATGGCGTCACCATCATGGATGAACGCGAGGGCAGTCAGAATCTCATCATCAAGAAGTTGAAAGAAGACCCTTCCAAGAAGGCGGAAGTGGCCCAGCTTATGAAGGGTAAACAGGTGACCTACCCGGCGAAGATCGAGCAGAACAAGTGGTACACCATGACCGTTGAGACGGTGGGTGATGAGATGCGCGTGCTAATCGATGGCAAGCCTATGGCTTACCTGAAATCTCCCGGCATCGGCCACGTGACCAAGTCCAAGATCGAACTGGGCGTTGGCGGGCAGAGCGGCCTCTTTGATGACATCAAAGTGTGGAACGCGGAGCCGGCCAAGCCCTAGGTCCTGCCTACACCTTCTTCACAAAGCACGCTTTCAGGCCGACGGTGATACCGTCTATCTTGCAGGAAATCTCGTGGTCGCCCTCCACGAGGCGGATGCCTTTGGACTTGGAGCCGCCTTTGAGCACCTGATTCCCGCCGCCGAGCTTCAGATCCTTGATGAGAATGACCTGATCACCATCCGTCAGGATGTTTCCATGAGCATCCTTTACTACGCGCGGACCCGTAGCGGCATCCTGTGCCGCTTCACGCTCCCATTCATGACCACAGGTCACGCATTCGTATTTATCAGCGTGTTCCAAAACATCTTCCATCGTGCACATCGGGCAGGCAATTTTGCTCATAAAGGTTGAGTTTAATGCCATGGAATTAAAGGACTCAACACACATTTGTTTTTGGTTGCGAGGGCTGCTGCTAAGTTAAGCATTTCTTGTTCATTTGATAGCAATATATGTAAAATAAATTTTTTTTGCATTCTGCACAATAGAGGGAAAATATAAAAACCATGGGAGAGAGGGTAAGGACGATTATGTCCTTAAACAATTCACACAAACCAGCCCAGTCATGAAGCATCATCAGACCGAGAAACTGCAGGCGGCATCGGCAACGATCGGATATGTCTGCTTGCCTGCGGCGGCGGCAGTCAGTTGATGTTGTTTCGGTAGGAGTGCGAATCAGTGTTGGGCATGTCACCATATAGTGCCGATGACATTCATCCAGTGGAGCGCCACTGGCAGCATGTTCGTTGGACAAGGAGGGCTGAATGAAGCAGACCTCGATTCGGGCTTTCCTGGCGGGTTTCCTACTGGCATTGATAGTATTGGGCGGAGTGGCCTGGCTCAACTGGCATACCACCATCCGGATGGAGGACACGGTGAGCCAGGTAAGCCATACCGAGGATGTCCGCAACAAGCTGGTACGGCTGCGCCTGCGGATCGAGGAGGTGGAAACGGGTGCCCGCGGCTTTGTGCTGGCGGGTGAAACGTCTTTTCTCGAGCCGTACAAGGAATCGGCAGACAAGGTCAAAGGCCAGTTGAAGATCATCCGAGCTTTGACCCGGGACAATCCAAAGCAGCAGCAGGAATGTGATCTGCTGGAACCGCTGATCGAGCAGGAGTTGATCTTTGCGCAGGCCATCATCGCCACCCGTCAGGACTCCGGGTTGGAGCCGGCGCGGCAGTTGGTGGCCAGCGGGCAGGGCAAGGCGTTGATGGACCAGATTCGCAGTTCACTTACGCGGATGGATTTGGAGGAACGCAGATTGCTGGAAGAGCGGACGTTGGCCACGGGACAGGAAGCAAACAAGGCCCGTCTGATCACGTTAGTTGGCACCACGCTAAGTTTCATGGTGCTGGGAGCCGTGTTCACCCTGGTCCTGCGCGAGAACCAGTTACGCCGCCAGTCACAACTGGAGCTGCATGCGCGCAATGCCGAACTGGACAAATTGCTGCGGGCGAACCAGCTCATCATGGAGCATTCACTGGATCTGATCTGCACGATCGATGAGCAGGGGCGGTTTGTTTTCCTGAGCGCCGCCTGTGAGAAAGTCCTGGGCTATAAGCCAGCGGAGCTGGCGGGGAAGAAATATATCGATCTGGTCCATGCGGATGATCTGGCCAAGACGAATGAAGCAGCGTTGAAATCCATGAACGGAGAACCGCTGCGTGATTTCGAGAACCGTTATCGAAGGAAGGACGGGGTGATGGTGCCCATCATGTGGTCAGCAATCTGGTCGCAGGAAGACCGGTTGATGTTCTGTGTGGCGCGGGACATAACGGAGCGCAAGGCGGATGAGGAACGAATCCTGAAACTGAATCTTGATCTGCAAAACCGCTCGAACGAGCTGGAGAACGCCAACAAGGAACTGGAGTCCTTTTCCTACTCGGTATCGCACGATCTGCGGGCACCATTGCGACACATCCACGGTTATGTGGAGATGCTGACCGGAGTCACGGAAGGACAGCTTTCCGACAAGGCCAAGCGCTATCTGAAGGTCATCACGGATGCGAGCGTCGAGATGGGCCAGTTGATCGATGATCTGCTGGCTTTTTCCCGCATGGGCCGGATCGAGTTCCATGAATCAGCCGTCAGTCTGGACGAATGTGTGAGGGACACGATCAAGGGTCTGGAGATGGTCACCAAAGGACGTAATATCAACTGGCAGATCGCCTCCTTGCCGAAGGTGCAGGGGGATGCGGCCATGTTGAAGCAGGTGCTGTCCAACTTGATCGGCAACGCCATCAAATACAGCCGGAAACGCGATCTAGCGGAGATTGAGATCGGTCAAGCGGGAGAGGAAGATGGAAGGGCCGTGTTCTTTGTGCGGGATAATGGCGCGGGGTTCGACATGAAGTATGGGCACAAACTATTCGGCGTGTTTCAGCGGCTGCACCGGGCGGATGAATTTGAAGGGACGGGCATCGGACTGGCGACCGTGAGGCGCATCATCTCAAGGCATGGTGGTCGCACCTGGGCCGAAGGCGAGAACGGCAAGGGGGCCACCTTCTATTTCACGCTCAAAGCCGCTGATCCAGACGATAGGAATGGGCGATGCGAAGCGCTCGTTGCGATTGCCGCCAACAACCATGAATAAATACCGGGCCACAGAGGTCAGTTTAGTCAAAGGACAATCATGAATTCACTCAAAAGGATACTGCTCGTGGAAGACAGCCCGCGTGATGCAGAGCTGGTGATGGACGCACTTAAGGAGCATATGCTGGCGAACGAGTTGGTCCACCTTCAGGACGGGGCGGAAGCCCTAGACTATCTTTACCACAAGGGGGATTTTGTCGGCCGACCGGAGGGATTGCCGGCGGTGATTTTGCTGGACCTGAAAATGCCGAAGGTGGACGGGCTGGAAGTGCTGCGACAGATCAAGGGTGATCCGAAGTTCAAAGTCATTCCGGTCGTGGTGATGACTTCCTCCCGTGAGGAGCAGGATCTCATCAACAGTTATCAACTGGGGGTGAATGCTTACATCGTGAAGCCGGTGAAGTTTCAGGGGTTCGTCGAGGCGGTGAAGCAGTTGGGAGTGTTCTGGGCCGTGCTCAATGAACCGCCGCCGGGGACGGCTGGACGCCAATTATGAGCGGTGCGCGGGGGTGACAC